>DAOULT010000156.1:0-54361 GCA_034417895.1 Anaerolineae bacterium
TGGCCCGTTTGAGTCCAAATCCGCCCCTAGATGTTGTAGTTAAAGTCAGTTGGACCACAACCTGTAGTAGTGATTGCCTTTGCCGTTAGCGCCCAAAAACACGAGCAACAATCTTTGCAACCGACTAGTGAATACGCAGACTTGACAAGAGCGAGAAAGTATGGTATAGTTACTAACGTAGGATGTAGTAGGTTCTAGTTTATCGATTAAAACGCCCGGACTTACGATTATCCGGGCGCTTTGTTTTAGTCGGGTCTGGAACAGAGTTACTCTACCCTGCAAATCAGAATGCGTAGGGAAAGGAGGTGTACCAGGCGATGAGCGAGCGCGTCAGAGGAACGGTCAAATGGTTCAATGGCAGCAAAGGCTATGGTTTCATTCAGCCCGAAGAAGGACCCGACGTGTTTGTCCATTACTCGGCCATTCAGGGCAGCGGCTTCCGCGCCCTGGAAGAGGGCGAGCAGGTGGAATTCACTATTGAGAGCAGTCCCAAAGGGCCCCAGGCCGCCGATGTGGTGAGACTCCGAGCTACTACAAGGTGGTAAATCCAATACCTTTCACATGGATGCAAGACGATCTCTTGTCATCAGTGGTATCAGTTTGGCTTTGGTTTTTGCCTCATTTGTGTTGAGTTTGCCCCCGTCTTCAGTGGCTATCAATTATAATCAGGTAACCTTTACGCCGACTGATCATGAATATCTGCCGATTATCATCAACGGTGCTGACCCTGCGTTGATACTTACCAACACGTCTACGCCGGGGGAAACGTCCACGCCTGAACCAACGGAAACGCCCACGTCTGTACCGCCGAACGAGCCCCTGCCGTTGGAGGATGTCGCTTATTGGGCCTACCAGCTCCAGTACATCAGCGAACCGGGCGCGGTGGAGACCCTGGTGGCCTCTCCCTACGACATGCTGGTGTTGGAGCCGACCTGCACCGATTGGTCATGGGATGACAGGTATTTTGACACCCAGGGAATGGTCACTCAACTGAAAGACAGCCAGGCCAGCGATGGAGTACACCGCAAGCGGGTCATGGCCTACATCGCCATCGGCGAGGCTGAGGAGTGGCGCTGGTATTGGACCTGGTCCAAAGGGTGGGACTGCCAGGGCCAGCCCCCCGCCGATTGGCCGGACTACATCCTGGCCTGCGATCCCGATGGCTGGGCGGGCGACTATCCCGTTGCCTATTGGGACGAAGATTGGAAAGATGTGGTCATATACGGCCATAATCAGGGTAGCCACCCTGATAGAGACTACAACAGCATGATTGATGAGGCCCTCAAACATGGGTTTGACGGCATTTACCTGGATTGGGTGGAGGGGTTTGAGGACGAGGAGGTCGTGGCCGCGGCCCAGGCGGCGGGCAAGGACCCGGCGGTGGAGATGATCACTTTTATCCAGGAGATGAGGGATTATGCCCTCGCCCGTAATCCCGACTTCCTCATCGTTCAGCAGAACGCCGCCACCCTGAGCGACGGACACCCGGAACTGTTCAACGTCATCGACGCCATTGCACAGGAATCCATCTGGTACGGGGGGAGAGCCGCCGACGATTGGGACGATCCCAACGGATACGATCGGCCGAACAGCTCCGAGCTGGTCAACTACTACATCGGTTATCTCGATCAATATCTGGCCGCCGGACTGCTCGTGTTCAACTGCGAATATGCGCTGGAGTACGCGGACACAGCCTACGCCAACGCGCTCAACAAGGGGTACGCGCCCTACGTGACCCGTACTCCCCTGTCGCAATTGACAACGACCCCTCCCTGGCTATACTTCGGCCTCACTATTTCCGGGCCAGCCCCCCCCCCCACCAAGCTACATTTTAGCCGCTTCCTCTAGCCCCTTCCATAAATCGTAGCTGACCTCTTTGCCCTGCCGGGCTTGCAGGTGGTTCTCCAAAGTTCTCCATAGATAGGTAGCTTCCTGGGGGAAAATGGAGCGCACGTAGATCATACAATAGACTCCCACTTTTTGCCGCAAACGTTCCATCTCCCTTTGCAACTGTTGCACCTGCTCCTCAATCTCGGCCTTTAAGCGGGCATCCTCGGCCAGTTCCCAGGCTTTGCGCTTGATACCCAACTGGGCCTGTTTCAACAGAAATCGTTCGACCATCCTGGCTCGTTTCTCCCCAAAACGATCCACGATGGGACGCAACAACTCATCCAGGCTGTCCAGCTTCATAACCACTTCGACCTCACGATCTGTCACCCCTAAACTCAACCCCAGGGTCTCTTCGATCCAACCCCGCTCCACCCGCAGGCCCATGAAAATGAACAGGGCAATAAGTCCTACTCCCCCCAGACCGATAGCCAGCGCAACCAACGTGGGCACCACTCCGAACCAGTTAAAGACAATGTAATTGAAGGTGGCATGTAGCACAAAAGCCATTCCCCACCCAAACAGCAAAGAGACAAACCTTTCCCTTCCCCGTCCAAAGCGCAGACGACCGATGGCGATCCCTACCAGGGCCGAAGCAGAACCGTGCATGAGACAGGTAGAAAAAGCCCGCACTATGATCAGACCCCCTTGCCCTCCAGCGGGATTAAACAGGTACAGATAGTTCTCGAAAATGGAGAAGGCAATGCCCGCCGCAAAACCGTAGATAGCCCCATCCACAAAATAGGTGAAATCGGGACGCCTCCCGTAATAAACCAGACCCAGGGATTTGAGAATCTCTTCCAGGACAGGGGCGATCAGCACCGTCAAAAGCACACCGGGGACGAAAAGACCGACCGCTCCGTTAATTACCAGAGCCGGGAAAAAACTGATAAGCCCCCAGATGAAGCACACGAAAACCGCCCGGATGCTCCCTGAAGAATAGAGATCCAAAGCATAGATCATGTAGAAAAAAAGCAAAGGCACGACAGTGGCGATCAGGAAAGCGATAATAACCAAGAGATCACCTCATAATATGCAGGCAGCGCCCGTCAGGCCAGGCATCAAGCTCCTGGAAACGCTGAACGGCTCTGCCATTATTTAGCGGGCCTGAAGGAGCCACTCCCTCGAAACTCGACAACTTATTATACCACAGAAAAAACACCTTGTTAAGCTGAGCGGGGGACTCTTGACAAAATTGCCTGTTCCATGTAATATCCTATGTGGTGGTCGTGGCAAGAGGCGGCTGCTGGCCTGGGGTATCGGGAGCCTTCGTGCCGCTTGACAGCTTATGAGTTTTGATATATAATTAAGGTAGATACAACGATGTATAACATAGGCTCTGCGAGTAGTGGCCGGGCGGGTATTTTTCGGTCCGGCGATGGGCGGAGGGCGCACTTCGTTAGTTCTAAAATTGATGTGGTTGGAGTCAATGCTAGAAAGGGCTATATCCCATCCCACCTTTGGGCACCATTTATTCATTATGAAGAGATGAGGGTTGGGATATTGTCTATTTTAATGCCAGAAAATCATTAAGGAGCAAGGAGTATGACGCAGAGGAAGAAGATCGGAGCCGTGACGGTGGTCGGTGCTGGAGTGGGAGGCATGAGGGCGGCTGTTGATCTGGCTGAATCAGGTATGAAAGTCTATCTTATCGAGAGTTCGCCGGGGCTGGGCGGGGTGGTAGCCCGGCTGGGGTTCATGTTTCCTACCCACGACTGCGTGCTGTGTCGCGGCACTTCGGATCACGGCTATGGTTGCACGCGGCCCTCGATATCGCCGGTTTTAATGGACCACGGTTTGCACCCTAACATCCAGGTTATGACCAACACCGAGGTAGTAGAGGTGACCGGGCTGCCGGGCGAGTTCACCGTCAAGGTGCGCCATAAACCACGCTACGTGGATATTCATAAATGTACCAGTTGTGGCGATTGTGAGAGGGTCTGTCCCATTGACCTGCCCGATAAGTTTCAGATGGGTCTGGCTACCCACAAGGCCGTCTACAAGATAGCGCCGCGGGCCATTCCTAACGCTTACCTGATAGAAAAGGGCGAGTACTGTCTGGAGTGCCTCAAATGTGAAGAAGCCTGTCCCACGGGGGCGATCAACCTGAATGAAGAAGAAGAGGTGGAGGACTTCCAGTCGGGGGCGGTCATTCTGGCTGTCGGCTACAAGCTGTTCGATCCGATGGGGTGTGAGGAGTACGGCTACGGCCGCTATCCCAACGTGGTGACATCCTTAGAGTACGAGCGTTTAGCCAGCCGTTCAGGGCCTACCGAGGGCGTCGTGCAGCGTCCCTCCGACGGCAAGCCGCCCCAGAAGATCGCCTGGCTACAGTGCATCGGTTCCCGTGACCAGGAGCACACCTATTGTTCCTCTATCTGCTGTATGTATGCTACCAAGGAGGCCGTGTTAGCCAAACAACGCATCCCAGGAGTGGAGTGCCAGGTGTTCATGATGGACGAGCGGGCTTTCAGCAAGGAATACAACGCTTATTACGAGCGGGCCCGTGACCTCTTCCAGGTGCAGTACACCCGCTGTCGCATTTCGGCCATCAGAGAAGACCCGGCCAGCAGCGATCTCCTGGTCTATTACCAGGATGAAAAAGGGGAGCTTAGAGAGGATCGTTTCGATCTGGTGGTGCTTTCGGTGGGCAGCGAGCCGCCGCCCAAAGCGGTGGCCCTGGCTAAAGACCTGGGCATCGAGCTTAACGAGTACGGTTTTTGCCGCACCGAGAAGTTTGAGCCTTTGGACGCCAGCCGGCCGGGCATCTACGTGTGTGGCGCTTTCTCCTCGCCCAAGGAGATTGCCGAAACAGTCATCGACGCCAGCGGGGCGGTGGCCCAGGCCATCCGTCTGCTGTCCGGCTCCCAGAACAGTGTGACGGCCAGGGAGGAGTATCCGCCAGAACGTGACCTGACAGACGAACCGCCTGCGGTGGGGGTCTTCGTGTGCCGGTGCGGCACCAATATCTCCGAGGTGATCGATATCCCGGCGGTGGTGGAATACGCCAGGGGATTGCCCGGCGTGGCTCACGTGCAGGACTTATCCTTCGCCTGCTTCGAGGAAGATCTGACCAGCATGAAGGAAGCTATCCAGGCGGCGCGTATCAACCGCGTGGTGGTGGCGGCCTGCACTCCCCGCACCCACGAAGCCCTATTCCAGCGCGCTCTGCACCAGGTGGGCCTCAATCCTTACCTGCTGGAGTTCGTCAGTATCCGTGACCACTGCGCCTGGGTGCACTTCGACCAACCCCAGGCAGCCACGCGCAAGGCCAAAGAGATGATCCGCATCGGCGTGGCCCGCGCCCGTCTGCTCCAGCCCGTGCACAAGACAACGATGGACTTTAACCGCAAGACGCTGATCATTGGGGGTGGTCTGGCCGGTCTGACGGCGGCCATCACCATCGCTGAAGAGGGCTTCGACGTTTACCTGGTGGAGAAGACAGGGCAACTGGGTGGCAATCTGAGAAACATCTATACCACCGCCGAGGGAGAGGATCCACGCCGGCTGCTGCACTCCCTCGTCAAGCGAGTGGAGTGCCATACTAACATCGCCATCTACCGCAACACCGAACTGGTCAGGTTTAGTGGACACGTGGGCAGATTTCGCTCCAAGTTGGGCAGGAACGATAACGGTCGGGAGTGGGACATCGAGCATGGAGTGACCATCGTGGCTACTGGCGGGCGCGAATATCGAGGGCCAGATTACCTTTTTGGTCAGGACGAGCGGGTGCTCACCCAGCTTCAACTGGAAAAACGTCTGTTTGAAAACCCCGACTGGATTCGGGAGCTACAGAATGTGGTCATGATCCAATGCGTCCATTCCCGCATCGAGGGGGCCGACTACTGTAGCCGCACCTGCTGCACCAACACCATGAAAAACGCCATCAAGATTAAGCAGATGAACCCCGCTTGCAACATCTACGTTCTTTACCGCGATCTCATCACCTATGGCTTCCGCGAGCAATACTATACCGAGGCCCGACGGCGAGGGGTCATCTTCCTGCGCTACGACGAAGAAAACGACCCCCAGGTGGAGGTAAAGGATGGTCATTTGCAGGTCAGTGTGCCTGACCTCATTCTCGGCGAGGAGCTGGTTTTCACCCCGGACGTGCTGGCCCTGAGCATGGCTACCATTCCGGCCGAGGGTACCCCGCAGTTAGCCAAAATTATGAATCTGCCTCTGTCGTGGGAGGGTTTCTTTATGGAAGCTCACCTCAAGCTAAGGCCGATGGATTTTACAGAAGAGGGCATTTTCCTGTGCGGTTTGGCCCACTACCCCAAGTTCATCGAGGAAACCATCTCCCACGCCCTGGCTACAGCCGGGCGGGCGATGACCATTCTGTCCAAGCCCAGGCTGAAGGTGGGCGGGGTGGTGGCCGTGGTGGACGAGAGCAAGTGCGTGGGCTGTCTGACCTGTACGCGTACCTGTCCCTTTGGTATCCCTGTGGTCGATCCGAACCGGGTAGGTAACGGGGGCCTCATGGGCGCCGCCTACATCGAGGTGGCCGAGTGCCAGGGCTGTGGCACCTGCACCAGCGAATGTCCGGCCAACGCCATCCAATTGCTGCACTACCGTGACGAGCAGATCATGGTCAGAGAAGAGGCTGTATTAGGGCAGTGGTTGGCGTAGAACGCCGCTTTTTCAGGAGGAAGCGATAATGCCGAAAACGCCTTATTTTGAAAACGAAGATCAGGAACGCGAGTTCTGGGCTACTCACTCTGCCACTGACTATCAAGAAGACTGGGAGCCTCTTGAAGAAGAGGTAGAGGTTGCCATTCCCAGAGCGGGGGAAGAGTTAGTGGAAGTCAGCATCAAGTATCTGGAAGTGATAAAGGAAGTAGCCGCGCGGCAGGGGGTGCCTTATCGAGCGTTGATACACAAATGGCTAGAGGAGCGTCTAGCTAAGGAAGCGCCAGAACTAATGAGATAAGAAGGTTGTGGGCTGCGGTATTGGGGCAGTGGTTGGCGTAGAACGGCGTCTTTTCAGAAAAGTTTTATGGAAACTTCAATAATTAATATGGACTTTGTAGCTCAAATAGTTCAATTGCCTTATACTCAACTCTGGATAGATTACGACGAGGAAGCTGACGTGCTTTATGTGAGTTTCCGCAAGCCTCAATGCGCTGACGACAGCATCATGGAGGAAGACGGCAACATCTACCACTATCAGGGCGAAGAACTGGTGGGGATAACTGTGCTGAACGCCAGGAAGCGGGCTTTGCAATGTTAAAAGGAGAGAAATACATGCCGAAAAGGTATGAGCATAAGGTGTTTTATGTCCATTTGTCATTCGGAGTAAGCCACCAAGAAGGGCCCAATGGAAAGCGGTATGGTTTTTCCTATCACGCTAAAAAACATCCTGGGGTTGCCGCGCCCACTGAATGGTCTGTGATTGCCGTGCTTGAGGCTGATGGTTGGGAATTAGTAACTGTGACACCTGTAATATCCGGGACGTATGGGTATAAGGAGGGGGATATGGGTGGCTATGGTTATAGCTTCACGGAAGGGCTGTACCTATTCTTCAAGCGTCCGGTGGGGGAGGAGACAGGAGGATAAAAATGGGTAAGAAAATCACCCTCGAAATCAGGGAAGACCTGGCTGAGGAGTTGACCGCCTTGGAGCAGAAGGCGCTGGAAAAAGTTATTGAAGAAGGATTGAAGGCTTATAGACAAGGAATCTGGCGCGACCGGCTGGAAGATTACTTGCCTTATATGAAGACTGATGACGTTCTTGCTGCTGCTCATGAGGCTAAGAAAGAAGCTTATCAGCTTCTGATAGATCAAGGGATTGCCGAAATCGCTTTGTTGTTTTCGGATATGCTTTCAGAGCTTCTACACCGAAAAGAGGATGAGAAGGTAATCGAGCGTGTAGGAGAGCAAAGTTGAGACGTATCTATCTGGATACCTCTGTAAGCATCGTTCTATTGTTTGGAAAGGAGCGCGAAAGAGACCGCTTTGCTCACGTTAAATCCCTCTTTGAGAAAATTAATGCTGGGCAAGTAGAGGCGGTAATCTCACTCTACACTCTCCAGGAAATTTGTACCTATTGTTTTGCAAATTTCCCCGAAGAGATAGCGGGCAACGTTTCGCGCATAGCTATATTAAATCTCGTGAGAAACAGATTAGCGTTATTCCCTCTTCCAAGTCGCCAGGAGAGAATGACTTATAGTAGAATGTTTACGATAAGAGACGCTTCAGACAGGACGCATGTTATTTCTGCCTTTTTGAGTCGCTGTGAGGCTATAGTAGCCTATGATGAGCACTTCAGAGACTCGGCCGATGTGATGCCCTACCTGCATCCAGAAGAGCTTTTAACTCGGCTGGAAGATAGTCAAGGAACGAATTCACTGGAATTATAAATGGGAAGAAAAACTGACCGGGGAAGGCTGGAAGCTGATAGCCGGTTATGCCCCGATAACTTTTCAGAAAGGAAAATCTTAAATGCCCGTAGACGATAACGGTTTCGAGCCAGAATTGACGGCGTTTACCTGCATCTATTGTGGCTACATGGCTGCCGACACGGCAGGAGCCACCCGCCAATCCTATCCACCGACCGTCAAACTTATCAAGCTGCCCTGTACGGGCAAGGTGGACGTGGAGTTTATCCTGGAAGCTTTCGAGAAGGGAGCGGACGGCGTTTTCGTGGTGGCCTGTCCCATAGGCAACTGCCACCACATCGAGGGCAATGTGCGGGCCACTAAACGGGTGCATTACGCCAAAAAGCTGCTGGACGAGATCGGTCTGGGGGGCGAGCGGCTGGACATTTTCTATATGTCCGGCGGACAGGGGGGAGCCTTCGCCGCCGCCGCCACGGAGATGACCGACAAAGTCCGCGAGCTTGGCCCCAATCCGCTCAAGCGCCCCACCTAGACGTGAGGAGGCTGTCATGGACAACGTGATTGACGCCAGCCAGATGGATCCAACCTTCGCCGACCAGATTGCCGCCGAGCCTGGCGGCGAGCACCTGCGGCGCTGCTTCGCCTGCGGCACCTGCACGGCCTCGTGCCCGGTTCGCGAAGTCACGGAACGCTACAACCCGCGCCGCATCATCCGCATGGCCGTGCTGGGGCTTAGGGAGCGGGTGTTGTCCAGCGATTTCATCTGGCTGTGTTCGACGTGCTACGCCTGCCACGAACGCTGCCCCCAGGACGTGCGCATCACCGAACTGATGAACGCCATCAAGAACGTCGCCGTGCGCGAGGGGTACATCCATCCCTCGTTTCGGACGCAGGTTGACCTGCTGCGCCACCATGGCCGGCTGTACGACATCACCGAATTCGAGAACGAGCGGCGAACGGAACAGGGCTTGCCGGCCATTGCCGAGCGGGCCGCGGACTTTGGCAGGCTTTTCGCTATCAGCGGCCTGGAGGCGCTGGTGCAGCCAGAAAAAACAGGAGGAGATCGATGAAGTACGCGCTCTATCTGGGATGCACAGCCCCGATCCGGGCCATGAACTACGAGCTGGCGGCCCGCAACACCGCCAGCCGGCTGGGGATCGAGTTGGTAGACATCAACGACTTTGGCTGCTGCGGCTTCCCGCTCAAATCGGTGCACCACGAAACGGCCCTGCTCCTCTCGGCGCGCAACCTGGCCTTGGCCGAGGAACAGGGGTTGGACATTTGCGCCCTGTGCAGTTCGTGCACTGGCACTCTGGCCGAGGCCAACCACGTCCTGCAAAGTGACCAGGAATTGCGGGCGCGCCTCAACGAAGAACTGGAAGCGGCCACTGGTCGGCGGTACAACGGCACCATCCAGGTGCGACACCTGGCCCGCATCATGTACGAGGAAGTCGGGCTGGAGCGCATCCGGCAGGCGGTGACCATTGACCTCTCCGGCCTGCGGCTGGCGGCCCACTACGGCTGTCACTATCTCAAGCCGGTCGAAGCGCACGACGGGTTCGACGACCCGGAGGATCCGCACAGCCTGGACCAGTTGATCGAGGCCCTGGGGGCCAGCTCGATTTACTACGAGGGCCGCGAGCAGTGCTGCGGCGGCGGCATCCTGGGCGCCGATGAGGAAACGGCCCTGGCGCTGCCCCACCTCAAGCTGGAGCGGGCTGTGGCTGCCGGGGCCGACGCCCTGGTGGTCATCTGCCCCTTCTGCGACATCATGTACGAACTCCAGCAACGCCGCATCGAGAAGCTGTACCAGACCCGCTACAAACTGCCGGTGGTGTTCTAATCCCCAGCTTCTCGGACTGGCGATGGGGCTTTCGGCCGACGAGGTGGGACTGCCGTTGAACCGGGTGAAATCCAGGAAACTGATGGACATAGCGAAAGCGAGGTAGGCAAGCGGCGAGCGCGATAAAGTTGTACGGAATCAGAATCAGGTGACGGAGGAGAGGCAATGAATAAGGTGGCCGTGACACATCGGGATATCTGCCAGCAAATTTTAGAGTTGCCCCAGGAAAGCCTGGTTGACCTGGCGAAATATATCGAGTTCTTGCGCTTCAAGGCGGGCAAAACCAAACCTGAGACAGAAGTTACAGATGGAAGACCTTTCCGGCCTGTCAAACTGGGTGGGTTGCTGGAAGGCTACGATTTTTCACCGGAATTCATCGCTGAAGCGCGCCGGGAAATGTGGGGCAACTTTCCCAGAGATATCGAGATAGACGTTGCCACGGAAGACAGCGATCTGGTAGTTCCTGGATGTTAGTAACACAGGACTAGTGGTTTCGACAAAGGAGCGACCAATGGCAGAATCAACAAACGATATCATAGAAGAATCGGTGCTTCGCAACCCAATCGGGGCAGCGTTAGTGGTGGGTGGCGGCATCGCCGGAGTGCAGGCCGCTCTGGACCTGGCCGATTCGGGCATCAAGGTTTATCTGGTGGAGAAATCGGTGGCTATCGGGGGCAAGATGGCCCAACTGGACAAAACCTTCCCTACTAACGACTGCGCCATGTGCATCATTTCTCCCAAACTGGTGGCGGCCGGCCGCCACTTCAACATCGAGATCATCGCCAATGCCGATTTGACCGCTCTGGAGGGAGAGGGTGGAGATTTCAAGGCTACCATTCTCCGTCAGCCGCGCTACGTAGACATTGATAAATGCACCAGTTGCAGCGACTGCGAAGAAGTATGTCCGATCAAGGTGCCCAGCGAGTTCAACGAGGGTCTGGCCGAGCGGGCCGCTATCTTTCGACCCTACGCCCAGGCCGTGCCCAACGCCTACGCCGTCACCAAACGAGGCACTTCGCCCTGTAAACATACCTGTCCAGCCAGCACCAGCGCCCAGGGGTACATCGCCCTCATCGCCGAAGGTCGCTACCGGGAGGCCCTGGAGGTGGTCAAACAATATAACCCCTTCCCCGCCACTGTCGGACGGGTCTGCCACCACCCCTGCGAATCGGAATGTAACCGCGGCAAGCTCGACTCGCCGGTGGCTATCTGCGCCCTGAAACGGTTTGTGGCCGATTGGGTGTACGCCCACGAGCCAGAAGAGGCGGATAAAACCAGCGAGTTGACGCCCTTCCCTATGGCTCCTCCCACCCCGCCCGCCCCCGACAGGTCGCGGGTGGCCGTGGTGGGGGCCGGTCCGGCCGGGCTGTCGGCTGCTTACTTCCTGACCCGCCTGGGCTACCAGGTAACGATTTTCGAGGCTCTGCCTGTGGCCGGGGGGATGATGCGGGTCGGCATTCCGGCCTACCGTCTGCCTCGGAAGGTGCTCAACCGCGAGATCAATAACATCCTGGCCCTGGGGATAGACTTAAAGTTGAACACCGCCGTGCGGGACATTAACGAACTGTTTGAGGAAGGGTACTCGGCCATTTTCCTGGCTATCGGCGCCCACGAAGCCCAGATGTTGGGCATCCCCGGCGAAAGCGAGGCCAGGGGGGTTTTCCAGGGTGTGCCTTTCCTGCGAGCCGTGGCCCTGGGTGAAGAAATGCACCTGGGCGACCGGGTGGCGGTCGTGGGCGGAGGCAACACGGCCATCGATACCGCTCGCACCGCGCGGCGTATGGGCAGCGAAGAGGTCATCATCGTTTATCGCCGCTCGCGGGCCGAGATGCCGGCCAACGACTGGGAGATCGATGAAGCGGAAAACGAAGGGGTGCACCTGGAGCTTTTGACTCAGCCCATCGAAGTGCTGATGAACGAGGGCCGCCTCAGCGGTCTGCGCTGCATTCGGATGCGCCTGGGCCAGCCGGACGAAAGTGGACGCCGGCACCCCTTGCCCATCGAAGGCTCGGAGTTCGTCATCTCCTGCGACGCCATGGTGGCAGCCGTGGCCCAGGCCCCGGAGATATCTTTCCTCCAGGAAGATCACGGGCTGGAGATCACCAGGCGGGGCACCTTCAAGGTCGATCCCCAGACCATGGCTACCAACCGGGCGGGCGTCTTCGCCGGCGGGGATGCGGCAGCCGGGCCGGGCGCTCTGATCGAGGCCATCGCCGCCGGGCGACGAGGGGCGCTATCCATCGACCGTTACCTGCGGGGCGCGCCTCTCCTGACTCCGCGCGAGCTGACGCCTCTGCCGGTGGCCGAACTGCAAGACCTGGAAATCGAAGAGATGTTAGCCAGAGGAGAAATCGATCTCAGGCCGCGCGAGGCCATGCCCATGGCCCCACCCACCGAGCGCATTCGGGACTTCCGCGAGGTGGAGTTGGGTTTGACCGAGGAACAGGCCCGTATCGAAGCTCTGCGCTGTCTGCGCTGTGGCTTGTGCTCCGAATGTTATCAATGTGTGCTGGCCTGCAAGGCCGGAGCCATCGACCACCAGCAAGCCCCCGTGGAAGAGGAACTGAGAGTGGGGGCCGTTGTCCTGGCCCCCGGTTATGTCACCTACAACGCCGAATTATCGCCCGAACTGGGCTATGGTCGCTATCCAAACGTGGTCACCAGCCTGCAATTTGAACGTCTGCTATCGGCCTCCGGGCCAACCGGCGGCCATGTGACGCGTCTCTCCGACCATCGTGAGCCGAAGCGTATCGCCTTTCTGCAATGTGTTGGCTCCCGCGACCAGGGCCATGACTACTGTAGCTCAGTATGCTGCATGTATGCCACCAAGGAGGCTATGCTGGCCCTGGAGCATGTGCCTGGTCTGGAATGTCACATCTTCCTGATGGATATGCGGGCCTTTGGCAAGGGCTTCGACGCCTACTTCGAGCGGGCCAAAAACCTGGGTATCAAATATACCCACTGTCGGCTGTCCTCGTTGAAAGAGAAGCCGGGGAACAAAAACATAATTGTTTACTACCAGGCCGAGGACGGAGAATTGCTACAAGAGGAGTTCGACTTGGTCATCCTCAGCGTAGGCATGGAGGTGGCCCCCGAAGTCCGGGAGTTGGCCCAGACCGCCGGCGTCCGTCTCGACGAGCGAGGTTTCTGTTGGAGGGAGCCTTTCCACCCTGTGGAGACCAGCCGTCCGGGCGTCTACGTCTGTGGGGCTTTCGCCGAACCCAAAGACATCCCCGATAGCGTCACCGAGGCCAGTGGAGCGGCGGCGGCGGCCCTGGCCCTCATCGGCCAGGCCAGGGGCAGCCTGGTGGAAGAGAAGACCTATCCGCCCGAAATCACCGTGGCCGCCGAAGAGAAACCCCGCATCGGGGTCTTTATATGCAGTTGTGGCTCCAACATCGCCGGAGTGGTGGACGTGCAGGCCGTGGTGGACTACGCCAGCAAGTTGCCGGACGTGATCCACGCCGAGAATACCATCTATACCTGCTCGGCCGATTCGCTTAAAGCCATCCAGCAGCGCATCGAGGAGCATGGGCTGAATCGGGTGATCGTCTCTTCCTGCACGCCGCGCACCCACGAGCCTATTTTCCGCGACACCATCCGCGAGGCGGGTCTTAACCCCTACCTTTTCGAGATGGCTAACATCCGCGATCAATGTTCGTGGGTCCACTCCCAGGAGCCGGAAGCGGCCACCCACAAGGCGATGGCCCTGACCGGCATGGCGGTGGCCCGTTCTCGCCTGCTGGAGCCGCTCTATCAGCAGCCGCAGAGCCTCAGCCACGAAGCCCTGGTCATCGGGGGAGGCGTGGCCGGCCTGAGCGCGGCCCTCAACCTGGCCGAGCAGGGTTTCAGGGTCTACCTGGTGGAACGTGAGAAGGAGTTGGGGGGACGGATGCGCCGCAGCTACATCGGTCTTAACGACGGCGACCCCCAGGCTTATCTACGAGAGTTGATCGATAAGGTGCAAAATCACGATCTGATCGAGGTTTTAACCGGCCACGAAGTGGTCAAAGCCAGCGGCTTTGTGGGCAACTTCAAAACCACGATAGCCCGCGTGGACGATCCTACTCAGCGCTTGCTGGAACACGGGGTTACTATCGTGGCTACTGGCGGTCGGGAGTGGCGCGGGTCGGCCTATCTGCTGGGGCAGGATGAGCGGGTGATCACCCAGGAAGGGTTGGAGGAGTTGCTGGCAGGAGAAGGCAAACACCCAGCGCTCGCTCTTCTCCCCCGCCCGGTGGTGGTGATGATCCAATGTGTCGGCCCCTGGGACGAAGACGGAGGGGAAACGCCTTTCTATTGCAGCCGGGTGTGCTGTTCCGTGGCGGCCAAAAATGCCATCGCTCTCAAAGAGCGCTATCCAGAGATCAGTGTCTACGTGCTCTACAAAGATGTGCGTACCTATGGCTTCAAGGAGAGGCTGTATACCGAAGCCAGGGAAAAGGGCGTGATCTTCCTGCGTTTCGACGACGCCCACAAGCCCCAGGTGCGATCCGTCGATGGCCGGCTGGAGGTCTCTGTGTTTGAGAAGGTGCTGGGCCGACAGATAGTTTTGAACCCCGGTCTGGTGGCGCTTTCCAGCGCCGTGGTGCCGTCCGAGGGGGCCCGCGAACTGGCCGAACTGTTGAAGTTCTCCTGCACCCTGGAGGGCTTCTTCCTGGAAGCTCACGTTAAATTGCAGCCTGTCGATTTTCCGGCCGAGGGGATCTTCCTGTGCGGTATGGCCCACTATCCCAAGTTCATCGACGAAACCATCGCTCAGGCTAACGCCGCAGCCGCGCGGGCGGCCACCGTCCTGTCTCAAGAGACCCTCCAGGTGGGCGGCGTGGTGGCGGTCGTGGAGGAAGAAAAATGCACCGCCTGCCTGACCTGCGTGCGCATCTGTCCCTACGACGCAGCCTTCATCAATACGGCCAAACGAGGGGCCGGGGACATCCTGGGCGCAGCCGAGATCGAAGCCGCCGCCTGCCAGGGGTGTGGCAGTTGCGTGGCCGAGTGCCCGGCCAAAGCGATCCAGCTCATGCACTTCAAAGACGAGCAGATTTTGGCGAAGGAAGAGGCGCTGTTTGCGGAGATGGTGGTGGCACTTTGAAAAAAGAGGATGTTCTGTTTACCATCTCGGATAAAGATGGCATTCCAGTCACTTTGACCAAACGGCAATGGGAGGATCATATCCTTGTTGGCTATCCTGCTATAGCCAGATACCTGGAAGCCATCAAGTTGACCATCAGTGATCCTGACTACGTTTTGCAAAGTGATAAGCGGGCAGATACCAGGCTCTTTTATCGCCTCGGTGCTGCTGAGGGAAGGTATTCCAACCTGTACGTGGTTGTAGTAATTCGTTACACAGCTTCAGAGGGGTTCATAAGAACAGCATATCTGGCTCTCAGGCCGATTGCAGGAGGTACTATAGTATGGGTGAAGCCAAAGCTCTAAGCTATCATTACGATAGGGACGAAGATATTCTATATGTGACTCTGGGAGATTCCGACTCAGCCGTCTGCGTGGAACAAGGGGATGGACTGTTAGTCAGAATTGACCCGAATTCTGGTGAGGTTGTGGGCTTTACGGTTATCGACTTCTCTTTGAGAGCGGCAGAACGGGTATCTATCCCACTTCGCGCTCGGTTCACCTTGCCACAGGAGGAAACGTTGTAGCATTGGATAACAAAAAGACACAATACTGTGGGAGGGATTCACATGAGAAAACTGTGCTTTTTGAGCCTTTTCGTTCTGCTGCTGGCTGTGGTGGGCTGCGATAGCTTGACTGGCCCCGAAGCTGCGATTAAGAAACTCTATAAAGAGAAATATGAGTACTTTTTGGAACATGAATCAGTAAAAAATCTTAGAGTAGAAATCCTTGATCTCAAAGATGAAGGAAAATTTGGATCTGCATCTGTATATGTTATTTATGAACACAGATATGACAATAGGAGATGTAAAATATCTGAATGGCTCACCCGCGGAAGAAAATGCACGGCGGAGAAATGGGATAATAAATGGGATCGCCTTATATGTGACGAGGGATATGCAGAAGTGTTCACAGGAAAATGTTGGCTAGTAGATATGTACTCTTACACGGTTGCTCTTTTCCAGCAAAAAGATTTGTCGCTTGATGAACCTTTTTTCATTTTATGGGATGTTTGGAATGACTTCGAGGAAGACTGGTTTGATAAAGAGGTTAATGAAATCAAAGAATATGCTTTTTGGAAGAATGGGATGCGAGATGTAGAAAAATTCTTAGAATGCTCATCTTCTGATTTGTCTGGTGAAGAAATTTTGCGGATGATTGCACTTAATAAGTATCTAAAATATGGTAATTGTATTGATATTTATTCTTATGATGAAAATGATATAACTGATGTTATCAATGAATTGAAGGGATCGGAAGCAATTAGCGTTCTGATAGATGAAGCACAGCAGAAGGCAGGCAAGTGAGATGATTTTGGTGAGGGGGTATAGTTGCTCATGAGGTTAGAAAACATTGAAGCCAGACAGATATACACGCGTTTGATAAGCTTAGAGGCAGAGGTGCGTTACCTGCGCAAACTCGTCAAGCCTCTTGTTGAAGATGAGTGGCTGAATCGCATCCGAGATAATGGAAAACCTGCCTATGACGGCCTGAAGATAGAATATACCGATCATCCGCACATCGTCAAGGTTGAAGGCGTGGTTGGGGGAGAGCCGGTCATCTTTGGTCATCGCCTCTCGGTACGGACGGTCATAGAATGTCTGCGGCAGGACATGACTCCTGAAGAGTTTGCAGAGGATTATTGTCTCGACATGGCGCAAGTATATGATGCTATAGCCTATTACTATGATCATTCGGAGAAAATAGAGCACTACATTGAGGAAAACAAGATAGAAAACGTTATGGAAAAGTATGATCTGGTGATGGGTGAGCGCGGGTTTCTGCACAAAAGGGATGGCTCGTGGTAATGGAGGAGTAAAAACATGACCGAATTTGAACCACAGATTTTGGCTTTTGCCTGTCACTATTGCGCCTACGCCGCGGCCGACCTGGCCGGCTCGATGCGTCTGAGTTATCCGCCCAACGTCAAGATCGTGCATCTGCCCTGCACCGGCAAGCTGGACGTGCTATACGTGCTCAGGGCCTTCGAGCGCGGGGCGGACGGCGTTTTCGTGGCCGGGTGACTGAAGGGCACCTGTCATTACCTGGAAGGTAATCTGAACGCCGAAAGAAGGGTCAACTACCTCAAGGGCCTGCTGGATCAGATCGGGCTGGGCGGCGAACGGCTGGAGATGTATTTTATGTCTTCGGCGGAGGGAGCGCGTTTCGCCCAGATCGCCACCGAGATGACGGAGCGCATCCGCGAACTGGGCCCTAACCCGCTGAGAAATGGCTCCGGGGATGGGGAGGAATGATCGTCAGGGTGGCTATCTCCGTCAATCGGGTGCCCATCCGTCTCAGGCCGGACCGCTGGCCGTACATCGAAGGCTATTACGACGAGGCGCTGGATATCGTGGAGCGGCCAGATTATATTTTGCTGGACCGCGACGGCAACCTGGTGGCCGTGCGCGAACTGGCCGGGGAACGCTGTTTCACCGTCACCTGCCGGGAGATCGACCGCCGCCGGGGCTATATCCTGTCCGCTTCTTATAAACGTTATGTCAACCGCCGGGCCCTTATCTGGAGGCGGCGCTGGTGAGGAGGTGGAAGATGAAAACGGTAACGACCATCGAAATCCCGCTTGAGGTAATTCACGCCACGGGAATGACCGCCGAAGAACTGAAGCGGGAGTTGGCGGTCCATCTATTTGAAGAAGGCAAACTTTCCTTTGGCAAAGCCAAAGATTTGGCTGCGATGACTGTTTGGGAGTTTCAACAATTGTTGGGGAGCAGGAAAATAACGGTTCATTACGACGTTGAGGATTATGAGGAAGATGTTGAGACTCTCAAAAGAATGGGTCGTCTATGATCGTTATTTCTGATTCTTCAGCTTTAGTCTGTTTGACCAAGATCGGACAACTCGATCTGCTGAAGAGACTCTACGGGGAGATAACCATACCTGAAGCCGTTTGGCGTGAGATAGTGATAGACGGTGCTGGTCAACCGGGTGCTGTTGAGGTGCAAAAAGCCGATTGGATAAAAAGAGGTAGGGTCAAAAATACATCGCTGGTGCGTGCTTTACAACGAGACCTGGGTGGCGGTGAGTCAGAGGCGATTGCTCTGGCTGTCGAGTCGAGTGCTAATCTTACTTATCATAGACGAACGGCTGGGGAGAAATACAGCCCGTCATTTCGGCCTCAACTTCACTGGCTTGATCGGTGTGTTGAGAGAAGCAAAACATGCAGGGTTGATCAGTGAGGTTAAGCGGTACCTGGATGAGATGTGCGATGCGGCTGGATTTCGTATCAGTGATGCGCTTTATCGAAAAATTTTAGCTGACGAAAATGAGTAAACCAATATAATACATCGTTAATGGAGGTAAATAGAACATGATTGTAGGCGAACAAAAGCCTTTAGAAGAGATCAAAGAAATGATCAAGGACTGCCAGAAGGTGCTGGTATTGGGGTGCGGCACCTGCGTGACGGTCTGCTTTGCCGGGGGTGAGAAAGAGGTGGGCATCCTGGCCTCCTCTCTGCGCATGGCTACCAGGCTGGACGGCCACAGCGTGGAAATCACTGAGGCCACCGTCCAGCGCCAGTGCGAGCCAGAATACATCGAGGCTGTGGCCGACCAGGTGAAAGAGGCTGACGTGGTGCTTTCCCTGGCCTGCGGCATCGGGGTGCAGACCATGACCGAGCATTTCCCCGAAAAGATGACCCTGCCGGGGCTGAACACCACCTTTCTGGGCGAGCCTCTGGAGCAGGGGGTGTGGGCGGAGCGTTGTCAGGCCTGCGGCAATTGCGTGCTGCACCTTACCGGGGGCATCTGCCCCATCGCCCGCTGCTCCAAGAGCCTGCTCAACGGCCCCTGCGGCGGCTCCCAGGACGGCAAGTGTGAGATCGACCCCGAAATTGACTGCGCCTGGCAACTGATCTACGACCGCCTCAGGGCTTTGGGCCGTCTGGAGGTGCTGACCGAGATACAGCCCGTCAAAGATTGGTCTACCAGTCGCGACGGTGGCCCGCGTAAAATCGTCCGCGAGGATTTGAAATTAGGAGGATAATATGAGTGATAACGGTAATGGACTGAAAGCCGGCAGTAATCTGGAGAAGGTGCTGAGCGCCGGTCACTTTGCGGTCACCGGCGAATTGGGGCCGCCTCAGAACGCCGACATCGAGGTCATCAAGAAAAAAGCGGGCCATCTCAAAGGTCACGTGGACTCCGTAAACATCACCGACAATCAGACTGCCGTGGTGCGGATGTCCAGCATCTCGGTGGGCAAAATGCTCCTGGATTTAGGCATAGAGCCTAACATCCAGATGACCTGCCGGGACCGCAATCGCATCGCCATCCAGGCTGACCTGTTGGGGGCCTGGGCCTTGGGCATCAAGAACCTGCTTTGTCTGACCGGAGACCATCAAGTTTTTGGCAACCACCCCACGGCCAGGAACGTCTTCGACCTGGACTCCATCCAACTCTTGCTGATGGTCAAGGATATGCGGGATGAGCATAAATTCCTGTGTGGTGATGAAATCAAGGGCGAGAATCCCAGATTCTTCATTGGGGCCGCGGCCAATCCCTTCGCCGACCCCTTCGAGTTCCGGCCCTTGCGTCTGGCTAAGAAGGTCAAGGCCGGCGCGGACTTTATCCAGACCCAGATCGTCTTCAACGTCCCCAAGTTTGCCGAGTACATGAAAATGGCGGGCGACCTGGGCCTCCTGGATCAGTTTTACATGCTGGCGGGGGTGAGTCCTATCAGAACTTTCGGGGCGGCCCGCTACATGGCTACCAAGGTACCCGGCATGGACGTGCCCGATGAGGTCGTGAAGCGGATGAAAGATGCGCCCAAGGAAAAGCGGGCCGAGGAAGGCATCAAGATCTGCGCCGAAATCATCCAGCAGGTGCGAGAGATTCCGGGCGTGAACGGCGTGCACATCATGGCTATTGAGTGGGAGTCGGCTGTGCCCGAGATCACCGCCCAGGCGGGAGTGTTGCCCCGGCCCCAGGTCTAGCGCGTCCGTTCAAGAACATCTGGCCGATACCGAGCTGGCCGAGATGAAGGAGGATCGAGATGAAACCGTTTGTGACTGCTAAGGTAGCCGACGACGGCACGGTTACAATCCCGCGCGATCTATTGAAAGAATTGGGCTTTCAATCTCACGATGAAATAGAATTCGTTGTAAAAGATAAGGCTTTGCTCATTCATAAACCTCGCGATCCAGAAGAAGTGCAGGAGCAATGGGATAGGGTTAAGCAACTGCTTAGAGAAGGTCTGGCCGGTGCCGATTGGGAGGAGACGGAGAGAAACAGGGTAGATCGATGCTTTTAGGTGCTGACACCGGTTTCTTCATTAAGGTAATCGAAGAACGTCCACAGGCAGTAGACTGGTGGGAACAATTAAGGCGAGGGGAACATAAACTCGTTGTCTCAACCCTCAGCGCCAATGAGTTGTTGGCATACTTCATTAAGCGCGGAATAGTGGAAAAGGGAGTAAACTTATGACTATAGCTTTGAATACCGATCTGGCCCGTCGCGTTCGAGAGGAGTGCGGCGAGAACGTTTTTCTATGTTACCAATGTAAGAAGTGTACGGCCGGCTGTCCCGTGGCTGCATTTTTCGACCTGACTCCAAACCAGGTCATGCGGGCCGTGCAGCTTGGTCAGAAAGACCTGGTTCTCAACTCCAAAACCATCTGGCTGTGCGCCACGTGTGAAACCTGCTCCACCCGTTGTCCGCAGGGCATCGATATTGCCCGCATCATGGACGTATTGAGGATCATGGCCCGGCAAGAAAAGATAAAACCCCAGGTGCCAGAGGTGCCCATGTTCTACCAGTCGGCTCTCAGGGGCATCAACCTGTTTGGGCGTATGCACGAGCTGGGGCTGATGGCCGAACTTTATATCCGCCAGTTCTTCGCTGGCAGGCTCGATTTCAAACAGCTTTTCTCCTCCGATATGGCCCTGGCCCTCAAAATGCTGCGGGATGGCAAGCTAAAGATACTTCCCAGCACGGGCCGTCCTCCCAAAAATGGCCGTAGAGCTGCCCCGGTCACCGATCCCAGGGTGATCGCCTACTATCCAGGGTGCAGCCTGCACGCCACGGGCATCGGGTACGACATCTCGGCCAAAGCGGTGGCCGATAAGTTGGGCCTGACCTTTGTGGAGCCTGAAGGCTGGACCTGTTGTGGCACCTCGCCCGCCCACTGCACCGACCACTTCCTGTCTACCAAACTGCCTCTGGAAAACCTGGCCCTGATCGAGAGAAGCGGTTTCGATTACGTGACCGTGCCCTGCGCTGGTTGTTTCACCCGTTTCCGCAAGGCTCAGCACGACGTGAAACGCGATCCCGTCCTGGGGGAGAAGGTAACGGAGGCCATAGCTGAAGAGATGGGCTATACCCCTGCGGAGGAGGTGCTGGTCGATAATCTGCTGGTCACCTTCACCGACCGGATAGGCTACGAGACCATAGCCAGGGAAGTCACCCGGCCTTTGGAGGGGCTGAAAGTGGTCTGCTACTACGGTTGTGTGCTCACCAGGCCGCCGCAGATCACCGGCGTGGAAAACTACGAGTACCCGACCAACATGGATCACCTGATGGGCGTCCTGGGAGCGGAAAGCCTGGACTGGTCTTACAAGACGGATTGCTGCGGTGGCTCTCTGGCTTTGAGCCAGTTGCACGTTGCTCTGGATATGTGCCGCAGGATCCTCCAGAACGCTCAGGAAGTGGGCGCAGAGGCCCTCGTGGTGGCCTGTCCGCTGTGTCAGGCCAATCTCGACATGCGCCAGAAGCAGATCAACGCTCACTTCGGCACCGAATACAAGCTGCCCATTCTCTACTTCACCCAACTGATGGGACTGGCTCTTGGCCTGGGGGCTTCTGAGCTGGCCTTCGAGAAGCACTTTGTCAGCCCTACGAAGCTCCTGAAAGATAAGAGTTTGCTGTAAAAGAAGCAGCAGGGTTCGAGTCTGGCTCGACGAAGAGCGATAGCCAGTAGCTACCGCTCTTTTTTAATTGGGCTGGCTGCGCCGTGGCAGACGAACAGGGAAAGGGAGGTGAAATCTATAAGCCAAAACCGATGATTGTTTAGCAGAAAAAAGCTGTTCAACCAAACACCAACACAAAAGGAGAATATCAATGTTTGGGAAGAAGTACAAACTCATCATGACTCTCAGCATCGTCGTCGTTTTGCTGGCGATGGTCGTGCCCGCTGTTCAGGCCGCAGGGCCGGAGGATTATCCGCTGTGGGACGCGCTGGCCCAACTCAAAAAGATGGAGTTCGTGTTCGTGGACCTGACCCACGCCTTTGAGCCTGGCATCCCCCGTTGGAGCGGGTTTCCCAGCATGGAGGTCGAGGTTTTGTATAACTTCGAGGAGGATGGTTTCTTTGCCCAGGAGTTCTGCCACGTCGGGCAGTACGGCACTCACCTGGACCCGCCCGCCCACTTCGCCTCTGGCCTGCGTTACGTGGACGACATCGAGTTGGAGGAGCTGATCCTGCCCCTGGTGGTTATCGACGTATCCGACGAAGTGGCTGAGGATCCCGACTACCAGTTGACGGTGGACGACATCAAGGCCTGGGAGGAGGAATATGGCCGCATTCCCGCCGGCGCTTTCGTAGCCATGCGCACCGACTGGAGCAAGCGTTTCCCCGACGTGGATAAGTTCGCCAACAAGGACGAAGACGGCCAGGCCCACTATCCAGGCTGGTCGCTGGAGGCGCTCCAGTTCCTCTACGAAGAGCGTAACATCACAGCCAGCGGCCACGAGCCGCCCGACACCGACGCCGCCGTGCAACAACTGGAAACCGGCTTTGCCGGTGAAGTGTACGTCCTGGAGTCCAACCACTACCAGATCGAGCTGCTGAACAACCTGGACAAGGTGCCTGCCCATGGAGCCATCGTCTTTGTGGGGGTGCCCAAGGTCATGGACGGTTCTGGCTCTCCGGCCCGGGTGTTTGCCATCGTGCCTCCTGAAGGAAAGTCTCTGTGGGAAGGGGGCGAAATATTAAGGCTTCTGGACCTGGTCGATATGAGCCATCCTTTCTCACGGGACATCCCCCGCTGGAGCGGCTTTCCCACCATGGTAGTCAACAGCCTGTACAACTACAAAGAGCACGGTTTCCAGGCCGACGAGTATTGCCACGTCGGCCAATACGGCACCCACCTCGACCCGCCCGTCCATTTCTCTCAGGGCAAGCGAGCAGTCGATGACATTCCCCTGGAAGAGCTTCTCTTGCCCCTGGTGGTCATCGACGTCACGGAAAAAGTGTTTGAGGACCCCGACTACCAGTTGACGGTGGAGGACATCGAAGCCTGGGAGGAGGAATACGGCCCGATTCCCGAAGGCGCTTTTGTGGCTATGCGCACCGGCTGGAGCAGACGTTGGCCGGACGTGGGCCGCTTTGCCAACAAGGACGAGAAAGGCCAGGCTCACTATCCGGGCTGGTCGCTGGAGGCTCTCCAGTTCCTCTACGAAGAGCGCCACATCACGGCCAGCGGCCACGAGCCGCCCGACACCGATGCCGCCGTGCAGCAATTGGAAACGGGTTTTGCCGGGGAGTTCTACATCCTGGACAGCGACCACTACCAGATCGAGTTGCTGGACAACCTGGAGAAGGTTCCCGCAGCAGGAGCCATTGTCTGGGTGGGGGTGCCCAAGATCAAGGGTGGTTCTGGCTTCCCCGCCCGGGTGGTAGGCATCTCCATGCCGCAGGGTATTAACTTGGAATAAAGCCCCAAGGCAGCCGTAGCGAAAGGCCCGGTCTCAAAGACCGGGCCTTTTTACAACCACCAAGAGCACGAAGAACACCAGGCGTTTATTTCTCTTTCTTTGTGCTCTTAGTGGACTTTGTGGTTGAAACTGACAGAATCTCTTTCGCCAGCAAGAGGGCGGCAATGGCTGGTATTTCGGTTATCTCGCCGCGCAGGATCATCCGCAGCGCTTCCTCCCATTCCACTTCCAGCACCTCTTCGATCTCCAGTTGATCGAACGTTCCCGTGTTGGCCGCCGATACCTGGCACAGGAAGACAAAGGCTTTTGATTGCAGATAGCCCGGGATGGGATCGAGTTCGCCAATCAACCTGCATTCTGTGGCCGGAAAGCCCGTTTCTTCCAGTAACTCGCGTTTTGCTCCTGCTTCTGGGGACTCTCCAGGCCGCAGAAATCCGGCCGGCAGCCCCAGGTAAAAGCGGTCCGTAGCCGGCCGGTACTGCCGCACCATAATGAGTTTATCGTCCTTCAGGGCCACGATGAGAACAAAGTCGTCTCGCCTGATTATGTAGTAGTCGTCAATAACCTGGCCGGCCGTGATCTCGTATTGATTTTTGAAGACGGTAAGCCACCGCGTGGAAAGGACGGGGTCCGACTTCAAGAGTCGCCATTTCTTCATGTTCATAGTGACCTCCAGGGTGGTGGATTACTGACGTACATAGGCTAATACATCTTTCCGCTTTTGTCAAATGAGAGCAGGTGTTTGCTTGCTCACACTAACCAATTATGTTAAAATAGTCTGGCAGCGACATTTGAGAGCAGGGGATGGTGTTATGGTGTTAATGAAGGACGACAGGTTATCTATCGTCATCGTCAGTTTCAACGCCCGACAACTGTTAAAAGAGTGCCTGGCCTCTGTGTACGCCAGCCTGGAAAAATCGAGCCTGGCGGCCCAGGTCTTCGTGGTGGACAACGCTTCCTCCGACGACAGCGCCGTCATGGTGCAACAGGAATTCCCTCAGGTTCGACTGCTGGCTAACCAGGTCAACGTGGGTTTTGCGGCGGCCAATAACCAGGCTCTACGAAAGATAGGCTTTGCCCCACCTCTAACTTCCAACTCCCAACTTCCAACTCCCGATTACGTCCTCCTCCTCAACCCGGACACCCTGGTGCGTGGAGAGGCCCTGTCCCTCCTGGCCCATTTTCTGGCCGAAAATCCGGCGGTGGGAGCGGTCGGAGCCAGGCTGGTGCACGCGGACGGCAGCTTTCAACACTCGGCTTTTGCCTTCCCCACTCTGGCCCAGATTTTTCTCGATTTTTTTCCTCTCAACCACCGGGCGCTCAACTCTGGTCTCAATGGCCGCTATCCCCGCCAGCTATACGAAAGAGGGAAGCCCTTCCCCGTCGATCACCCCCTGGGGGCCGCCCTCATGGTGCGCCACGAAACCATCGAGGAGGTGGGCCTTTTAGATGAAAGGTTCTTCATGTATTGTGAGGAGATCGACTGGTGCATGAGGATCAAGGCCGCCGGATGGGGAATTTATTGTGTGCCTGGGGCGGAGATCGTGCATTACGTGGGCCAGAGCACCGGCCAGTTTCGGGCCGAGATGGTGGTGGCCCTGTGGCGGAGCCGGTATCTGCTTTTCCAGAAGCATTACAGCCCTCTTTTCCGCTGGCTGGCCCGTCGGCTGGTACATCTGGGGCTGCGTTGGAGGCTCAGACGCCGGGCAGAGGGGAGCGCAGATGAACTGGCCGCTTATCGCCAGATCGTGGATATGAGCATGGAGAGGTGAGATGTGGCCCAATTGACGGTGGTGATCCTGACCAAAAACGAAGAGCGGAACATCCTCGCCTGTCTGGAAAGCGTGGCCTGGGCCGACGAGGTGGTGGTCTTCGACTCCTTCAGCGAGGATCGCACAGTGGAGATGGCTCAAAAGTGGGGGGCCACTGTGCACCAGCATCCCTTCCGCCACTACGCCGACCAGCGCCAGGCCGCTCTGGAGCAGGTGGGCAGCGATTGGATTTTCTTCGTCGATGCCGACGAACGGGCCACCCCGCAACTGGCCCAGGAAGTGAGGGAGGTCATCAGCTGGGAGACGAAAGCCGGGTGGTGGGTGCCGCGCCGCAACTACATCTTTGGCCGCTGCATCCGTCACGCCGGCTGGTCTCCCGACTATCAACTGCGCCTCCTGCGGCGGGGCAAAGCTCAGTACGATCCGAAGCGGGAGGTACACGAAATAGTCATCCTGGATGGGGAAGAGGGGTATCTGAAAAACACCTTAACCCATTACAATTACGACACCGTAGCCGATTTCATCGCCCGGCAGGAGTTCTACGTCGATTACGAGGCCAGCATCCTTTACAAGCAGGGCATTCGACCTAAATGGCGCAATTTCATCCTGCAACCTGTACGCGAGTTTTGGCGGCGATATGTCTCTTTACAGGGTTACAAAGATGGCTCTCACGGCCTGTTTCTCAGCCTGCTCATGGCCTACTACAACTTCGTGATGTATAGTCGTCTGCGGCGGCTGTGGCGAAAATGGTCGTGAAAAGACAGCAACCTGTCAGCAAATCGTCGGCCAGATGTCAGGTTTTCCATTACACTTTATGCTATACTCAGGACAAATTGGTGATACCTACGAGGTCTACCCATGCCTGGCAATATTTTCAAAATTTACTACTTAATCGGCTTGATCGTAGGATCGGTGATCCGGACATCGTATGGAAAGAAACACAGGCAGGACACGATTACGGATGCCCGCCAGGAAGGGCTGGCAGTGTGGCTGCTGATGTCTCTCTGGGGTGGGGTGCAGGTCGTAGCTATCCTCTACGTGTTAACTCCCTGGTTGGACTTCGCGGATTACTATCTGCCAACGTGGGCCGGCGCGGTTGGGGCGGTGGTTTTCGTCGCCGCCTTGTGGCTGCTCTGGAGGTCGCACGCCGACCTGGGGCGCAACTGGTCGCCGACGCTGGAGATCGCGGAGGGACACTCGCTCGTAACCCAGGGCGTTTTCCGCCACATCCGGCATCCGATGTACGCCGCCCACGGGCTGTGGGGAATCGCGCAAGCCCTGCTCTTGCAGAACTGGATTGCAGGTTTGGGCAGCCTGGTGGTTTTCATTCCCCTGTACCTGCTGCGGGTTCCGCGCGAAGAGCAGATGATGCTTGAGCAATTCGGGGAAGAATACCGTTCGTACATGAGCCGCACCGGGCGGGTCATCCCCCGTCTTTGGAGATAGCTCGTTGCTAAAAGTAATCTCCTGCTTCCGGAATGTCTCCCGAGGTCAGGCGCATAATCTGGGGATAGCCCTCTTCCAGGAAACGTTTGATAATGGCCGCGCAGCGGCGATATTCTGCCCGCGAGTCGCTGCCATAGGGGTCGGCCACGCTGTGGTGGAGGCCGATCATCTCGCTCAGCAGATAGGTCTTGCCCTCTCCGCCCCTGAAATGGCCCAGAATAGCGGTCTTGTGCTCCTGCGCCAGAGCCAGGATCAGATCGGCCTCTTCGATCTGGGGCTGCGTCAGGCTGCGGGAGCGGTGGGCGCTGATATCTATCCCCTGTTCGGCCATGACCTGCACGGCGTGAGAACTGGCGGGCTGACCAGCCATGGCCCAGGTGCCGCTGGAATACACTCTGTATTCACTGCGCCGTCCCTCACGGGCCAGGATGCGGTTCAAAAAACCCTCGGCCATAGGCGAACGGCAGAGATTGCCTGTGCATACAAAGAGAATGACTCTCATTTTACATAACCAATCCAGTAAAAAATGAAGAGGTTAGAAATAAGGGTCAGCCCTCTATTTCTAACCTTTCCTCTCCTCTCAAGCGCCTGGCGCTTATATCCTGTCTACTAGGCCAGCTCCGGCTGGAGCAGGCCGTAATGGCCATCTCGGCGGCGATAAACGACGTTCACCGCGTTGTCCTCCACGTTAAAGAAAACGAAAAAATCGTGCCCCAGGAGTTCCATCTGCTCTATGGCCTCGTCCTGATCCATGGGAGTCAGGGCGAAGCGTTTAACTCTAACGATGCGGGGGGGTTCTTCCTCCTCGCGCTCCTCTTCAAGTGGGACCCTTTCTCCCTGTGGGGCGCGCCCCCGGCCATAGCGTTTGCCTTTATAACGGGCGATTTGACGGTACATTTTATCCAGAACGGAGTCTATAGAAGCAAACATGTCGTCCGATCTTTCCTCGGCCCGTAAGATCGCGCCGTTGCTTCTCACCGTGACCTGGACCACCTGGCGGTCCTGGGCGCTCTTGGCCTTTTCCACAGACAACTCCACCCGCGCCTCGGTGATGGTAGGTAGATAGCGATCCAGTTTTCCGATCTTCTTCTCCACGTACTGACGCAGCCAGTCAGTGACCTCCACGTTTTTACCTTTTATGATCAATTGCATTTCTCCGTCTCCTTTCTGAATCTTAGTGAGCACACTTTTCGCCCTGGTGCCTCGCTATCTGGCTCTAGCCAGGGTCAAAGCCCAAACCGAGCGCACCTGGCCCTGGTGCAGAGCCAGGCTACAGGCTTCCAGGGTGGCGCCGGTGGTACAAACGTCGTCGATCAACAATACCTGCTTGCCCTTCAGATCGTAGTTGCCACAGCGGAAAGCTCCTTGCACGTTCTCCTTACGTTCCTGAGCGTTCAAGTTGATCTGGGGAGCAGTTTCCCGCACGCGCAGCAGGGCCTTTTCCAGCACGGGCAACCCACAGCTCTCCCCCAACTGTCTAGCCAGGAGGGTAGCCTGGTTATAGCCCCGTTCCTGCCTGCGGTTGGGGTGTAGGGGGACAGGGACAATGAGTTCACCAGGCGGCTGGAGGGCCTGCCAGCCCTGGCTCAAGATTTCTCCCAGCGAAGCGGCCAGATCGGGCAGGTTGTTGTACTTAAAACGGTGGATGGCTTTACGCAAAGGGTCTTCAAAATAGGCTGCGGAACGGATGCCATCGATGTGCAGAGGAATGTTTTGGCAGATAGGACACAGCCGGGTGGAGAAAGCGGCCTCAGCGATGGGGCGGCCACAGCGGGCACAAACGGGTGGTCGGATAAGCTCTAGTGCGGCGCGACACTGAGGGCACAACCAGAAACCAACCCTCTGGCAGCCAGCACAGCGGGGAGGGAAGAGCATATCTAAAAAGGCACTCTTTATTTTCCGTCCCAAATTTAAGGTTGTCAACAGCTTACTTACATCACTCCGAAAACGCCGGAGTGCATCAAAATGAGAACGGAGGGCCCCATGAGGACAACCCAGATGGACGGGAAGATCAGGAAAACCATGGGAATAAGCATTTTAACCGGGGCCTGGTGAGCTTTCTCCTCCGCTCTTTGTCGTCGTTTGATGCGCATCTGTTCGGACTGGATGCGCAACACTTTGGCTATACTGACCCCCAATTGGTCAGCCTGGACGATGGCCGCCACAAAGCTGGTCACATCAGGCACGTCTACGTTTTCGGCCATATCGCGCAAGGCTTCGCGGCGAACTTTTCCCATCCGAATCTCGTGGATGACCCGCCCAAAAGCCTTGCCAAGCTCATTATCCCATTTTTCGGTCACTTTGTTCAAGGCGGCGTCAAAGCCCAGGCCGGCCTCCACGCTGATAGTCAGCAGGTCGAGAGCATCGGGCAGGGCCTTAATGATCTCATCCTGCCGTCTTTTGATCTTGCTGCCCAGCCACATGATGGGTGCAAAGTAACCGAAAGCCCCTAGCACGGCGCTAAAAAGCAGGCGGTTAGTCACGGGCGCTTTGGTGATGGTCAACAGAACCAGGGGCAGCACGGCCCCAATAACAGCCGCCAGACCTCTGACCCCCATGAACTCGGTTGGGCCCCAATTGTTAGGTCGGCCGGCCCTTTCCAGCCTGAGCCGAACGTTCTCGACGTTGCGGGCCGGAGCCAAACGTTGTACAAACTGGGCGCTGGCCTGGATAAGAGGCTTGATGATTCTCTCACTGAAGGGTTGGGATAGCTCCAGTTCTTCCAGGGTGAGAGGACGCCCGGCGTAAGTATCCAGCCGTTCGAGCACCATCTGCTCGTCGGCCTCTGAACTTCTCATCCCTATCGCCACCAAAACGATGCTGCCCACAATGACAAGGCCAATGACGATAAACAGCGGATTCATCTTCTAACCTCCTCGTACTGCTGGCAAGAGCCAAAGCGCCTGTTGCGCTGCCCCCGATAACTATAGCTCTTGCTCAGACTTCAATACGTACAATTTTCTGGATAGCGATAAAGCCGGCGGTGATGGTGATCACGCAGAAGGCGATCATGGCCCACCCACACGGTTCCTGGAACATGGACATCATGTAAGTGCGATTGATAAGGAACAGGATGATGCCCAAAGCCAGGGGCAAGAAAGAGATGACGTACCCGGTTATCATCCCCTGGGCGGTCAGCACCCTGATCTCGCCCTGAATTCTCACCCTCTCGCGGATGGTATGGCCGATGGTTTCCAGGATTTCGGATAGATTGCCCCCCACCTCGTGTTGGACGTTGATGGCGGTGATCATCAAATCCAGGTCATCGCTCTGGATGCGGCGTAGCAGGTTATTCATGGCCTGCTCGTTGGGGATTCCCAGGCTGATCTCGCGCACCACCCGCTCGAACTCCGTGGAGATGGGCGAGGGGAGTTCTTTGGAAACGGTTTCCATGGCTTGCAGCAGGCTGTAGCCAGCGCGCAGGCCGTTAGCCATCAGGGTGATGGTATCCCCCAGTTGATCGTTAAACAGATTCAAGCGGCGGCGTTTGCGCAGGCCCACGTAAATCTTGGGAAAGAAATAGCCTACCAGCACGCCGACTGGAATCAGAAAGGCTCCACCCAGGATGAAGGCCACCAGCCCGCCCAGCAGGGTAGTGGTCAGGCGGAAGATGATGAACTCTCCGACCGTCAGCTTCAGGTCGGCTCTAGCCAGCTCGGTGGCTATGTTAGCCCCAAATTTGCGTTCGCGGACGGCTTCGTCGAAACGCTGGGTCAGAATTGAAGGCCCCTTCTCCTTCTCCTCTTTCTCGACTTTTGCCACCTGATCGACCTGGGTGACGTATTTATCTATACGCTCCTCAACTTCTTTGTCGCCTGAACCCAGCGTTATGGCCAGCCCGATGAAGATGACCATGACGGTCAGGCCACCCAGCACTCCTACAATCACCATAGGATTCATGCGCAATCACCTCCTATCCGGCAGAGGTTGGGATCCACTTTTCCGCCAGACATTTAGAAGAAACGGCCATCGATGCCGAAGATATTGGCCGGCAGGTGGATGTTGGAGGCCTCAATCCGCTCGATGAATTTGGGCCTGATGCCGGTCGGACGGAGCCGGCCTATGACTTTACCAGCCTCAATACCGGTTTGCTCGAAGACGAAGATGTCCGACATGACGATGACATCTCCCTCCATACCCTGTACCTCGGTGATATTGACCACCTTACGCGAACCGTCTCGCATTCGTTCTTGCTGGACAATGAGGTCCACCGCCGAGGCTACCTGTTCCCGGATGGCGCGCACCGGCAGGTCCATGCCAGCCATCAGGCACATGGTCTCCAGACGAGACAGGGTATCGCGGGGACTGTTGGCGTGGGCGGTGGTCAAAGAGCCATCGTGACCGGTGTTCATAGCCTGGAGCATGTCCAGGGCCTCGCCCCCGCGGCACTCTCCCACCACGATGCGGTCAGGGCGCATACGCAGACAGTTGATGACCAGGTCACGGATAGAGACCTCGCCCTTGCCCTCGATGTTGGGCGGACGTGATTCCAGGGTGACCACGTGGTCCTGGCGGAGCTGAAGCTCGGCCGCGTTCTCGACGGTGATGATCCGTTCATCGTCGGGGATGAACCCAGACAGGATGTTGAGCAGGGTAGTTTTGCCCGAACCAGTGCCGCCCGAGACCACGACGTTCAGACGGGAAATAACGCAGGCTCTCAAAAACTCGACGGACTCCTCCGTGAGAGTCCCAAACTCGATCAGATTCTCGATGGTCAAAGGGACCTTGGAGAACTTACGAATGGTGAGGGTCGGGCCGTTCAGAGCCAGAGGAGGAATGATAGCATTGACGCGGGACCCATCCGGCAGACGGGCATCGACATAAGGCGAACTCTCGTCGATGCGTCGACCCAGGGGGGAGACGATGCGGTCGATGATGCGGAGAGTGTGTTCATCGCTTTCGAAGGTTATTTTGGTTTTAGTCAGCTTACCCTTACGCTCCACGTAGACGCTCTTAGGCCCATTAACCATAACCTCGGTGATAGACTCATCGGCCAGCAAAGGCTCGATGGGGCCGAACCCCAGAATCTCGGCCACAATCTCCTCGAAAAGACGTTGTTTTTCGGAACGGCTGAGAATGATGCTTTCCTGGGCCAGGATGGTCTCGAACATCTCTTCCACGATGCGTCTCACCTCGTCAGTCTGGGAGATATCCATCTTGGGGTCCAGCTCGGCAATCAACTTGTCCTGCACGCGAGTTTTCAGATCGGCCTGCACATCTCGGGCGGGCGCAACTGGTTGACGCATAATACGCAACTCTTCCAGCTTGGACGGTCTATCGGCGGTGGTGGCCTGTTGACTTCTCTCAATACGTTTTAGTAGGGACATATTCTCTCTCCATTCTCCTCAATGGTCTCAAGCGTTAAGCGGCGGACTGAGGGTTTCGTCTTCGATGGCGGAAGGGGTACTCTTTGGCCCTTCAGCGAAACAGGCGGCTGAGACCTCCCAGGGGCTTGTCTCTGGCTTCCTGGGTGGCCGCCGGTTCGAGGGCCGCTTCTTTAATCTCTAAATCCTGGATCAGCCGCCGGGCCAGGTCAAAGACGCTCTGCGAAATGTAACTGTTCTTATTGCTGAGAACGAAAGGTACTCCCTGGTTCACGGATAGAATGGCGGTGCGCTCGTCCATCGCAATCTGGGCGGCCACCGGGTGTCTGATGCTTTCCTCAATCTTTTCGGCCCGGATGCCGCTCCGCCGGTCGGCCTTGTTGATGACCAGCGCCGTCTTCTCCACGGGATAGCCCAGGGCTTCGGTCACTTCGAAGAACAGTTTAGCATTTTTAATGGCCGGTATCTCCAGGGTCATCAGCAGTATGATGCGCTCCGAGAGATCGAAGATGCTCAACAGCATGTCGTGCAGTACGGTGGAGGTATCGATGATAATGTAGTCAAATAGTTTCTTCAACTGTTCCACAATGCCTTTGACGTGCTCAGTGGTGATCAGCTCGGCCATCTCCGGGCGGGGAGGAGCCATCAGGATTTTAACTCCCGAGGAGTGGGGCACCATATAATCGTTAAGCAAGTCTCCATCGAGTTCATCGAACTGGGACGTGATATCGGCGATAGAGCGTGTCGGTTGCAGGTTCAGCAGCACTCCGATATCGCCAAACTGGAAACTGGTGTCCATCAGGGCCACTTTGTCGTGGGTCTCCTCGTGGAGAGCAATAGCCAAGTTAGCGGCTATGGTGCTACAGCCACTTCCTCCTTTGGGACTGAAGACGGTAATGACCTTGCCCTCAGGACGAAGGGCCATGGCTTCCTTCGAGACAGGCGCCGCCGCTGTCGGTTGGGGCGCGGCGGCCATAGCGGCCATGCGGGCTCGCTCCGCGGCTCCCAGCTCGTAGACCCGCCGGATAACGCCGATCAACTCGTCGCTGGTGAAAGGTTTGGTCAAAAAATCTCTGGCCCCGGCCATCATGGCGCTGCGCATATAGCTGGTCTCACCTTGAACGGACATGATGATGACCTGGACGGCGGGCACCTCCTGGGCGATGACCTTGGTGGCGCTGATGCCATCCACGCCGGGCATATTGATGTCCATGAGGACGATATCGGGCCGCAGTTCTTTGGCCAGATCAATGCCTTCTTGACCGCTGGTCGCCGCTCCCACAACCTCGATATCCGATTCAAAATAGAGCAACTTTCGCAGGTTCTCGCGGGTTTCCGGTATGTCATCTACGATCAGAATACGTATTATCTCTTCCTGACTCATAGAAAACTGTACCTCTTTTTTTTGATACTCAGCACTGAATCTCCTGCTCTGGCTATTCTAGCTCTGCTGCGCCGGGAGGCCCGGCCGCCACAGAGTCTAAAGTGTATGAACGCTTGGGCGGAACGGTAATCCCGAAGCGGGCCAGCATATAATCCAGGGTCACCGGCTCGGTGGTCACAATGTCGTGATCTTCGGCCGAACGCAAAGCCAGATCGATCCTGGCCCCGCTCTCGCGGGCCCATTTGAGCACCAGGGCATCCTGGTGACTGACGAGCAGCGTGATGTACTGGGCTACTGCGGGTGGAGGGGCTTCTTCTCCTTCTTCGGGAGGGGCTTCTTCCTCCTCCGGCGAAGGGGCCTCCGCCGCCCCGAGCCAGCTACCGATCTTCAGAATCTCAACGTCTTGAACGAGCAATTGGGTGGCAGGGCGAGGAATCTGGTCGCGCTCCGGTGAGGGAGAGGGCATACAGGTTTCACACGGTACTTCCTCAATAGTCTCCACGTATCCATTGAATGGCCTTTTCATCTGGTAGGTTTCGTCGATCTCGATGAATCTCATAGAGATCAAGACGTCCACCGAATCGCCAGCCTGAATGGCGTAAGAGACGCTGGATATTTCGTCGATGGGAAAGGCGATCGCCACTTTTCCTTTGGGGATGAGGATAGAGGCGTTGGCTTCGCTGATGAGAGTTTCTCTGTCGGTGATCATACTCTCCTGGATAACCTGTCCCTGAAAAATATCGGTGGTGGCTATTCTCCCGATCACTTCATCGACAATGGTCATGGCTCCCCGTGGCACCTGATCGATCTCCAGTTCTCGGAGTTCTACTGCCTCGGGCACAATGGTATCTCCGCGGGCCACGTTTTGCATAGCCATAACCACTTCTTGAGTAGTCACGATCTCGACGGGCGCTTCTTCTCCAGATGGCGGCGCGGAAGGTTGCTGTCCCAGCAGGAATATGGCGGCCGCCGCCGTACCCAGCCCCAGAACGATTCCCAGGATGATGAAGATTCTGCCTCTACGCATCTTATCCTGGCTCCTCAAACTGTATCAAGTCGATCCATCCACTGCTTGAGGAACCCTCTCCTTTCTAGATTCTAGCAGATAGGACGTGGCTGTTTTTCAGGCTGTCCAGGCGGGGCCAGCCTGGCGCTCCCCTATCGTAAGCTTCCCGGTGGCGGTCTCTTGGGCTGGCGCCACACCCAGGCACCCTGAAAATAGCTGAGGCAGGGGGACACTTTACCGTCAGCAGACAGCCACTACCTCACCTGGCCTTGAAGTTCCGTATCCTTTGCGAGCTTTGACCGACAATGAAACACTTTCAGTCAACTGCTGAGGGGCTTCTGTGTGGGGTTGATGTAAGTCAGCTGTTAACGTTAGACAGTGTGCGTCCAATAATTTCTGCTCCAGAAGCAGTCGTTTAAGGAAAATGGTGATGCACGTCAACGTCTCAAGGAACGGGCTGCCCGACGACCCAGCAAGACCAGGGCCCCCAAAGCCGCTCCGCCCAGTAACAGGCGTCCGTCGTAGTCGGGGCCAGCGGCCCGGCCCGTGACCGGCATTCTTTCCTGGACTGGCTGTTCTGCGGCGGGCGGGGCGCCTGAGAGTTTGGCCTCAGCCGTCGGTTGAGGGGGCTCGGTGGCGGCAGGGACGGGGGCCGCCTCGGGCCTGTTCGGCTCGCCGGCCGCCACGTTCTCCTGCTCCGGGCTAACTTCCACGTTAGCTGCTGGGCTGGCTTCCACGTTAGCTTCCGCGCCCGAAGCAGCGCTTGCTTCGCCGCTTTCGGCTGGCGCACCAGCCCTGGACTCCGGCGGGCTTATCTGGCTGGCAGGAGTCGGCTCCGGCGGGAAGAATCCCAGATCGACTCTCACCTCGTTATGCCCGGTCAAAGACACTACCACGTTGGGGTTGGTAGGCAGCCCCCCATCCTCCAGAATCAGGTTCAGAGTAGCTCGCCCCCAGGACAGGCCATGGAAGTAGTAAAACCCATTGTCATCGGTCACGGTTCGATCTTTCCAGCCGGAGGCATCGATCTCGACCACCATGCCGGGCGCGCCCTTACCGGTGGCCTGGTTGATGACCAGGCCGCTGATGCTGGCGTTAGCATGGGGCTTACCGCTTGTACCATGCCGATCTATGCCATCTCCGCCCGGTTGCGGCCCGTCAGTGGGTGACGGCTCATCGGTCGGTGGCGGCTCATCGGTCGGTGGCGGCTCATCGGTCGGGCCGTCGTCTGGCGTTACCTCTGGAGGCGGACCCTGCCCCGCCGGCGAGTCGAGGCCCCCCATAGGCTCATTGTCCTCTCCTGGTTCGGGCGTGTTCGTGGCTGCCATTGTGGGGGAAGGAGTGGCAACCGGGACCTGAGACGGCGGCGAAGCGAGAACTATAGACGATCCCAACAGAACGAGCATCGTCCCTAGAGACACAAAAGCAAGAACCTTCTGTGATTTCCTGTTCATTTCGGCCTCCTATTTTCCTCAATCACCAAACACCAACAGCGATAGACGCTCTCCCTACACATTGATTAACTGAGATGACAATCTCTGGTAATATTGTACCAGAAAATCGTTTTTATGGCAACTGGTGCGCAAAGGCTTGTAGTGCCCCCAGATCAACGGTCAAAGACACCTCGCCTCCCCCCCCACCCCCTTAACTTGAGGGTGGGCTTAAAGGTCCGGTAATACGCCTTCTAACATTGTACCACACTCACCTTCCAACGGCCTTACAAAACGCCTCTCCGACCTTACAAAAACCTTCCAATTATCGTCAACGACGACGAATGGAGCAAAAGCCTGGCTGCCTTGGGCCACGGTTCGAGGCCGATTGGCCCTCCAGCCTGCAATCTATTCATAAACAGAATGTTAAGCAGAAACCTGTTTGCCTTTTTTGTCGAAATGGGGTATTATTATGGGCAGGCATCGCCGGCAGGGTGTGAAGCGCCGCACGGAGGCCGTGGTCGTCCAAATGAAGTGAATACCCTGGGTACTGAAACCGATCTCGCAGAACAGTGTATCAGCCGCCGACCACCGTAGCAAGGCACTTAATCTCCTTCGGGAGACTGAAACAGGGAGGAGACCCCGAGGGTTTCCAAAACCCTCGGGGTCTTAGTAGCGAGACTGAAACGGACGAGATAGAGAGAGGAGAGGAGAAAAGGTAGGCGAGAGAGGGGAGTTTCTCTTGTCTCGCCCTGGGTATGATGTAGCATGAAAATTGCCTCCGTGGTGGGGGCGCGCCCCCAATTCATCAAGGCTGCCCCGGTTAGCAGAGAATTGCGCCAGGCACATCGGGAAGTGCTGGTGCACACGGGGCAGCATTATGATTACCTGATGTCCGAGGTGTTCTTCCGAGAGCTGGACATGCCTGAGCCGGATTACAACCTGGGAGTGGGTTCAGGCTCTCACGGCCAGCAGACGGGCAAGATGCTGGCCCTGGTCGAAAAGGTGCTGCTGGACGAAAGGCCGCAGCGGGTGCTGGTCTATGGCGATACCAACTCGACCCTGGCCGCAGCTTTGGCCGCGGTCAAGCTCCACCTGCCGGTGGCCCACGTGGAGGCCGGACTGCGCAGCTTTAACCGGGAGATGCCGGAAGAGATCAACCGCCTCTTGACCGATCACCTCTCCGACCTCCTTTTTTGTCCCACCGAGACGGCGGTGCGCAACCTGGCGGCGGAAGGCATTACAGCCGGGGTGCACAACGTGGGCGACGTGATGTACGACGCCCTCCTCCACAGCATGGAAGTGGCCTGTAGCAATTCGGGCATTCTGGAGGCGTTGGGGCTGGAGCCTGGCGCTTATCTGCTGGCTACCGTGCACCGTCCCCGTAACACCGACCGCCTGGAGAATCTGCGGGCCATTCTTTCGGCCTTTCAGGCCAGTGGTGAGGTAGTCGTCTTTCTGGCCCATCCGCGCACCCAAAAGGCCCTGCGCAGGGTGAGCCTCACTGTGAACTCGAACGTTCGCATTATCGAGCCGGTCAGCTACCTGGATATGCTGGCCCTGGAGCAAAAGGCGCGCCTGATTGTGACCGACTCCGGCGGGGTGCAGAAGGAGGCTTATTTTCTGGGCGTGCCTTGCGTCACTCTGCGGGAAGATACCGAGTGGCCGGAGACGGTGGAGACGGGCTGGAACGTCATCGTCGGCGCCGACCGGCAAAAAATCGTGGCTGCCATCCGGGATTTCCGGCCTTCGAGCCAACGCCGCCCGGAGATATTTGGAGATGGCCGGGCCGCAGCCAGGATCGCCCGCCTTTTAGAAAAGGGAGAAGGGGCGTGATTCATCCCACAGCGGAGGTGTCGCCTCAAGCGGTAATCGGGGCAGGGACCAGGATTTGGCACCAGGCCCAGGTGCGAGAGAGAGCCAGGATAGGCCGCGAGTGCATCATCAGCAAGGGAGTATACGTCGATTTTGAGGTGATCGTTGGCGACCGGGTGAAGGTGCAAAATTACGCTTCGCTTTATCACGGCGTTACCATCGAGGATGGGGTTTTCATCGGCCCCCATGCCTGCCTGACCAACGACCGCTATCCACGCGCCGTCACCCCCGAAGGCGAGCTGAAGCAAGACGCTGATTGGGAAGTGGGCCGCATCACGGTCAGGTATGGGGCTTCTATCGGAGCGGGGGCGGTGATCCTGCCGGGAGTGACCGTTGGCCGCTTTGCTTTGATAGGGGCCGGCGCGGTGGTAGTGGACGACGTGCCGGACCACGGCCTGGTGGTCGGCAGCCCGGCCCGCCTGATCGGGTACGTATGTCGCTGTGGCCGCCGGCTGACCCCGGCGCAGAGGCGTTGCCCTCTTTGCGGCGACGATCTGGACACGATCACTTGAAAGAAACCAGGTTTTTGCTAAAAAACCTGGTTTCTAAAGGCGATTAGAGACGTGGACAAACTTTTTGAGGCTATTCGCCGCAAAGAGGCCAGGGTGGCGGTTATCGGCCTGGGTTACGTGGGCCTGCCGGTGGCCTGTATGTTTGCGCGGGCTGGCTTTGCGGTGGTGGGCATCCGGCGCAACGAGGAAAAAGTGGCCCACATCAACAAGGGTCTGTGCCCCATCGAGGGTAAGGAGCCGGGGCTGTCGGAGTTGTTAGCCAGGGTGGTGGCCGATGGCAGGCTGCGGGCCAGCACGGATTACGCCCTGTGCCGGGAGGCCCAGGTGGCGCTGGTGACGGTGGAGACGCCGGTGGAACGGACCGACCGGCGGCCAGCTTATCGTGCGCTGCGGGCCGCGCTCCGCTCCCTGGGCCAGAACCTCAGCCCCGGCGTTCTGGTGATCGTGGAATCGACCATTGCCCCCCGCACTATGAGCCAGGTGGTGCAGCCCATTCTGGAGGAAAGTTCTGGCCTGAAGGTGAACGAAGGTTTCTACCTGGCTAACTGCCCGGAACGGGTGATGGTGGGCAGGCTCCTGGCTAACCTGGAGAATTGCGCCAGAGTGGTGGGGGGCATGAACCAGGAGACGGCCCGCCTGGCGGTGGAATTTTACCGCCACGTGGTCAAGGCCGACCTGGATGCCACCGACTGCCTGACCGCCGAACTGGTCAAAACGACCGAGAACGCTTACCGGGACGTGCAAATCGCCTTTGCCAACGAGGTGGCTTTGCTCTGCGAAAACGTGGGGGCTGATGTCTACCAGGTGCGAGAACTGGTCAACAAATCGCCGGGCAGGGCCATGCACCTGCCTGGGGCGGGGGTAGGGGGGCATTGCATCCCCAAGGATCCCTGGCTGTTGGTGCATGGCACGGAGGGCAAACACCAGGCCCGTCTGATCCCGATAGCCAGAGCCATCAACGACGGTATGCCCTGGCACATGGTAGAACTGACCGAGGAAGCGCTGGCCGAGGCGGGGAAATCCATCCGGGGGGCCAGGATCGCCGTTCTCGGTTACGCCTTCATCGAGAACTCGGACGACACCCGTGATGCCCCAACCATCCCTTTTGTGGCCCGCCTGAAGGAGTTGGGGGCCGAGGCGGTGGTGCAGGACCCTTACGTGCAGGAATACAACCTTGATTTGAAAGAAGCGATCAGCGGGGCCGATGCGGTGGTGGTCATGGTGGCCCACGATCAGTACCGCGCGCTGCCCCTGGCCGATTTGCGAGACTGGACAGCCACGCCGGTTCTGGTCGATGGCCGCCACGTTTTTGATAAGGAAAAGGCGCGCCAGAGCGGTTTGGTGTACAGAGGAGTGGGCAATTTATAATTGGTGTTAGCCATGTTGGGGAGGATGAAAGGAAAAGTTTTGCCCCTGGTGGGCCTGGCTCTCGTTCTTTTGGCCCTGGTGGGTATTTACGATAGATTCTATAGACTGAAGGACTGCCTGGTCTCCATGCGGGGACATATAGGGGCCATGCAGGGTATGGCTAACCCGCAGTCGGGCAGTCTTGACCCGGAGGTTATGCGGACGGAATTGAAGGGGATGCGGAGTGACCTCCAGACCCTCAAAGCAGAGGTGGCCCCCCTGCTGTCTCTTTGTCCTTATCTGGGATGGGTGCCTGCTGTCGGGGAGGATATTCGGGCTGCTCCTTATTTGCTGGATATCGGCCTGGACTTGCTGGCGGCCGGGGAATCGGCTTTTGAGGGGCTGGCCCCGGCGCTCAGTCTGGCTTCTAAACGCGGCTCTGTATCTGCTCAAGACCTGATAGCAGAGGCTCTGCCCCTTTTGGATCAGGCGGGGCCCCAATTGCTCGAAGCGCAGGCGGCCCTGAAAAGGGCGGCCCAGACCAGGCAGGAAATCGAGGCAGAGGCGCTCTCTCCCCTGTCAGGGCGCTGGGTGGCGCGCCTGGATAAGTATTTGCCTCTGGCGCAGGCGGCCATCCAGGGCGGGCGGGCGGCGCCTGAACTGTTGGGAGCCAGCGAGCCGAAGAATTACCTCATCCTGGCCCAAAACGAGGACGAACGGCGGCCCGTGGGAGGCTATATCACCGGGGCCGGTCTGGTGACGGTGGACAAAGGCCGCATCGTCCAGGTGGAGTTCAAGGACAGTTACGCCGTTGACGATTTTTCCAGGCCCTATCCTGATCCGCCGCCCCCCTTGTTCGATTACATGGGGGCCGAAATCTGGGTTTTTCGGGATAGCAACTGGTCTCCACACTTTCCTGCCAGCGCTCGGGCAGCCAGCGACCTTTACCAGTGGGGACAGGGGGTGGCCGTCGATGGAGTGGTGTCCCTCGATCAAGAGGCTGTGCGGCTCCTGGTTGGAGCTTTAGGCCCTCTCCAGTTGGAAGGCTTCGAGGGGGAAGTGACCGGCGATAACGTCCTGGAAAAGATGAGAGGGGCCTGGTCTCCCTCTGAAGAGCAACTGGCTACTGGTGACTGGGGGACAAATCCCGAAGTCTTTGATGATTGGTGGAAAGATCGCAAAGCCTTCATGACCACCTTATCGACCGCCATTTTGTCCAGGCTGGAAACGGACCTCGGTTCTGTCGAGGTGCTCAAGCTGGTGGAGGCTATGCGGCAAGGGTTGGAAGAAAAGCATATTCTCATCTACATGCGGGATCCGCTCACCTCGAGCATACTGGCCGATAACAACTGGGATGGAGCTATTCGATCTGCCCCCGGCGATTACCTGATGGTTATCGACGCCAACATGGGCTTCAACAAAGCCAGCGTTAAGGTCGAGGAAGCCATTAACTATCAGGTTACTATTGATGAACACGGTCGGGCCAGCGGTAAAGTAACGCTCCACTACCACCACACCAGCACGAAAGAGCTGGACCGATGTGTGCAGGAGATTAAATACGGTGAGACGTATGAGGAGCACATGGACAGGTGCTATTGGGACTACGTGCGTCTTTACGCGCCCGGCGGGAGTCGATTCCTCTCCGCTAACTATACGCCGGTGCCTGCTCACAGCCTGCTGAGCGGTAAGGCCACCAGCGGAGCGCCCATCGTCGGGCCGCGCCAGAGGGGCAAGGAGGTTTTTGCCAACTTTTTTGTGCTCCCCACTGGGGAGGAACGCCAGCTCCGCTTTGAGTATCGCCTGCCTGGCAGAGTGGTCAGGCGTGGCCCAGAGGGCCATCATTACAGCTTGTTGCTCCAAAAGCAGCCGGGGACGATAGCCCTTCCGGTCCACGTCGAGGTGACTTTGCCCTCCTGGGCGCAGATGGTCTCCTCCGAGCCGGAACCGATAGAAGTTAATGGAGGTGTGGTGAAATATCGGTTGGCTCTCTCTACTGACCAGAGCATTGAGTTGCTCTTTCGTCCCGTTGAAGAACTGGCCCCTACGCCTGTCGTAAAATGGGTTTTGCCTGCGGAGAAACCCACAGAGAAGCCCGCTCCTGCGCCCACGCCCACGCCGATTCCGACTAGCAGGCCGCAAGCTACCCCGACGGTGGCCCCAACCGTTCCCCCTAAGCCCAGGGAGAATGTGGTAAAGAATCCGTCGTTTGAGTCCTTCGCCGGGACGGAGGATGACGGTCAAACGGATACCTTTGCCGAGTGGCATATGCTGGCAGGACAACGCCAGGCCGAGGGGCTGATAGAAGCCATGCCCGGAGGCGGAGACCGCTCGCCCACGGCCTTAAAGTTGACCATGACCGGTGCGCCAGGAGAAGGCTATTGGCTGGGGTTGCAGCAGTTGAGCGGCCAGAGCGCAGGAGGAGAGAGGTGGGAACTGGCGGCCCAAGTGTTTGCGCCCCAGGGACCGCTTAGTTGCACACTCGACATCAGGGCGATGATGGTGCAGCCCTCGTCGTCTGTGCCTGTTCAGACCAGCGCCATTTTGCAGTATCACGGGGGGGCCGAGGACTGGCTTCCGTTAAAGACCGACCTCATCGCTCCGGCTAAATTTGGCCGTTACGACGTGATGGTCCAGGTCGGCCTGGTATCTACCGTCCCTTTTAGCGGACAACAGCAGACGTTTTACGTGGATAACCTCGTACTTCGTAGAAAAACTGGCGGAGAATAAATGCGGGATTTCATCGCTGGCCTGGCTAAACAGAGAGGCAGATTGTGGTTTGGCGTTCTTCTGAGCCTCATCTGTTTGGGCCTGGCTCTTAAAGACATCGATTTCGGCCAGGTGTGGGTGGCCTTAAAACGTGCTAACTACATGTTTGTGGCTTTGGGCATACTGACCATCGTATTGACGCTTCTGGCTAAGACCCTGCGCTGGCGCTTTCTATTCTATCCTCGTCAGGATCAGGTCCGCTACAGCAGGCTTTTTTCTGCTTTCGTTATCGGCCACATGGTCAATATTTTTGCGCCCGCCAGGTTGGGGGAGGTAGCCCGCGTCTACCTGATCGGAGAATCGGAGCACATCAGCAAAGCCTCGGCCTTGACCACCGTTGTGGTGGAGAAGTTGATAGACATGGTTATGCTGTTGTTCTGGCTGGTGGTCTTGTTGCCCATCGTCTATCTGCCTTCCTGGCTGCCGAGGCCAGGGGCAGTTTTCATCGTGGCTATCGGCTTGATGCTGGTTGTCATCCTGGCGTTGGCCTATCGTGGGGAGAGGCTGTTGATGCTTTTTGGCCGCTTTCTGGAAATCCTGCCGGAGTTAGCCCGGCAGCGGATTGTGCGTCAGATGCATCTGGCTTTGGATGGTCTGGAGGCTCTACGGCATCGGTGGCCCAGTTTGCAGATATGGGTCTGGTCTCTGTTCATCTGGTGTCTATCTGCCTCTACCAACTACATTGTTTTCGCCGCTCTGGGTCTGCGTTTGCCGCTGTCGGCTGCTTTTTTCCTGCTGATTTCTCTTCAGGCCGGGGTAGCCGTGCCTTCCTCGCCGGGCAAGGTGGGCATCTTTCATTACATTTGTATTCTGGCGCTGTCTGTTTTCGCCGTGGATAAGAACGTGGCCCTCAGCTATGGGGTGATTCTGTATTTTGTCGTTTTCTTGCCTCCCTCTCTATTGGGCGCTTTTTTGCTGTGGCAGGAACACCTGAGCTTGAACCGTTTGAGGCAAGAAACCTCGGGTTCTGTGGGCGTGGAAAGGGGGTCTTAGGTGGTGAGGGTAAGAACTTCGGCAGGGGTGATTCAATGCCGCCTGTGATCTCGGTCATCATCCCGGCCTATAACGCGGCCCAGATCATCGGTGAGTGTCTGGAGGCTCTGCTCCATCAGAGCGTGGCGCAGGATGACTATGAGGTCATCGTGGTCGATGACGGCTCGACCGACGGGACGGGAGAGATAGCCGGCGCGTATGGGGTGCGTGTCTTCTCTCAGCCCAATCAGGGACCGACCGTGGCCCGTAACCAGGGCGTGGCGCAGGCCAAAGGAGAGATCCTCCTTTTCACTGACGCCGATTGCGTGCCAGCCGAGAACTGGATCGAGGAGATGGTCCGGCCCTTGTCAGACCCGGAAGTGATAGGGGTGAAGGGGGCCTACGCCACCCGGCAGCCAGGACTCATCCCCCGTTTCATCCAACTGGAGTTTGAAGATCGCTACCGTTTGCTTAAACGAGATAAATACATCGACTTTGTAGATACCCATGCCGCTGCTTTCAGGAAGAAGGTTTTTGACATCGCCGGCGGGTTCGATCCTTCCATCCCTGGGCCTACGGCGGAGGACGCCGATCTGTCCTATCGGCTTGCCAGCCTGGGCTACAAGATGGTCTTTAATCCACAGGCGATTGTCTATCATCGGCATCCCGCCCGCTGGAGGGATTATCTGCGGGTTAAATTCTGGCGCGCTTGCTGGCGCATGAGCGCGTACCGCAAACACCCGGATAAAATGATCCGCGACTCTTATACCCCTCAGGTGCTAAAGTTACAAATTATCCTGTTATACGCAACTATAGGTGGCCTGGTGGCTACCTTCTTCTTTGGCGGTTTTGGGTGGGTAGCTTTGGGGGCTTTGGTCTTATTGTCGAGCAGCACCGTGCCCTTCGCCTGGGGAGCCTGGCAAAAGGATCGGGCCGTGGGGCTGATGGCCCCCCTGATCCTGATCTCACGTTCGGCGGCCTTTAGCCTGGGCGTGATAGTTGGGCTGGTGATCTCGTTGGTGTGGGGTGGCGCGGTGAGGCCAGAGAAGAGCGGAGTGACCGTGGAAGAGAGAGGCCAGCAATGAGTTGTGGGAGTGAGAAAAGGGATTGAGGGCATTGATAGAAGAGAGGTGCTGGTGAAATGCGGCTGAACCAACCGAAACGTTTCTCCTGTTTGTTATTCTATATAACCTTTGGCACGTTGTTCGTGTCTTTGTTTTTGCTCAGAGTGGGTGTTTGGGCTGCTCCCTGGCAAAACCCTTATCGACAGACCCTCCCCACCCGTACTCCCATCCCAGGAATGGAAGGAGAGGCCACGTCTGAGGAATGGCAGATTCCCACCCTGACCCCTACTGATACCCCTACAGGTTTGGCGACGGCGGGAGCTGCTGTCACCGAGATTCGGATGCCTGGGGCGGCAGGCACACCGCCGCCTCCGGCTGCCACGGGGGCTACTCCTGTACAGGCCGCCACGCCGCCACTTCCGGCCGCCCCGGAGACTGCGCCTGTGCCGGCTGCTACCCCGGAGAACATCATCCGCAACCCCTCATACGAGATTTTCAGGGGTAAGAAGAACGATGGTAAAGACGATACCTTCTCCGAGTGGCGCGTTTTAAGCCCTGGCAGGCGACAGGTTACAGGGATTATAGAGGCGGTGACGGGCGCCAGGTCAGAGATAGCCCTGAAGCTGACCATGACCGACGCCGTTGACCAGGATTGCTGGCTGGGCCTGCAACAGAGAAGCAGCCAGAGCACGGAGAGCACAGTCTGGGAGTTTACAGCCGATGTGTTTATCCCGCTGGAACTGATCAGTTGTACGCTGGATATCAGGACGTTTATAATCAGACAAGATTCATCTTCTCCCATTCGCGCCGAGTCGATTATCAGGTATCATGCTTCTACCCAGGGTTGGGGCCGCCTGGCGGCTTATATGGTCACGCCCCCGCAGTTCGGGGTCTACGACTTGATAGTGCAGGCGGGGCTGGTTTCCACTGCTCCCTTTAGCGAGCAGCGCAATATGGTGTACCTGGACAACGTCGCTCTGTGGAAGCTGGCCGGAGGCAGGCCCCTGGCGGCGGCTGTACCTCAAATAGCGCTGGGCGCGCCTCTGCCCACCGATACGCCCACCCCACCGCCCGACGCCGACGGCGATGGGCTGACCGACGAGGCGGACCAGTGCCCGGACGCGCCCGGCCCGCCAGAGAACGACGGTTGCCCCTGGCCCGACTCGGACGGAGATGGCGTGCTCGATAAGGACGATCAGTGCCCGAACGAACCCGGCCCACCCGAAAACGACGGCTGTCCGTGGCCTACACCCACGCCTATACTTAATTACATATTCGTGACCAACACGCCTGAGCCACAAAATGTGTTCACCGCTGCCGCCAGGTTAGCCACGGCCACGGCCCTGGTGGAGATGGTAGGCACGTCCACGCCCATTCCGCCCAACGTGGTTGTTCCTGTTGTGGTGTACAGCACCCCCACCCCGGCCAACGCGGCCACCGCGCAGTACCTGATGGCCTGGGCTACGGCGGTAGCTTTGACTACGGGCACCTTCACCCCCACTCCGCCTCACATGGCGACCGCTACTCCCACCCCTGTTCTGGCTACCATCGAGCCTAACCCGACCCTGACCCCTACGCCTACGCCGCCCCCTTTCCCCAACCCGGCCAACATGCCTCCCGGCCTTAAGGGCAAAATCCTCTTCCTCTCCGATCGTTACAAAGGGAGCACCTGGTATTACGCTATAGACCCCGATGGGACTAACCTGAGGCAGCTACCCGAGCCCTGGCCGTATAATCTGGCCCTCCAGTTGGACACCTTCTCGCCGGATATGAGCCAGCGGGTCTTCGTCCGCTATGGCACCAGCGAGCACGCGGCCGCCGACTTTGAGCTGTGGGTGGAGAATCAGGCCGATGGCTGGCAGTGGACGTTGGTGGATAACAGCTCCCAGTATGCCTCGGCCTCCGGGCATCTTTCCGTTTATTTCCCCGGTTACGATTTCGATCCGGCCTGGTCGCCGGACAGCGCTCATATTGCCTACGTTTCCATCACAGACAGCAACGAGGAAATCCACGTTATCAATAAGGACGATCCTTCCCGCCCTGACCAGAGGTTGACCGTCAATACCTGGGAGTCGGATAGACACCCCAGTTACTCACTCGATGGCGGCCAGATCGTTTTCTGGTCCAATCGGGAAACCGGACGCAAGCAACTCTGGATCATGAACGCCGATGGAAGCGACCAGCGGAGACTGTTGGAAAGTTCCTACAACGACTGGGATCCGGTCTGGATAAAGTGGTAAGGTCGGTGCTCACGCGCTTCGTTGGGAGATAGATTAAGAGTAAGGGAAAAATGATGATCGCAGACTCGCTGAGCTTCAGGCTTAGAAAAATGTTGGAAACCAACGTTGTTGGTCCGAAAATTGCAGAGATGCTGCCGCTAGGCTTGATTATGATTGTGGGGACCGCCCTGCGACTCTTTTACCTGGGGTACAAAAGTTTGTGGCTTGATGAGGCCTCATCTTTCGTGATAGCTTCGAAGACGATCCCGGCAATCGTGCAGTTCGATTACAGCCAGCATCCCCGACTTTACTACATTTTGCTGCACTTCTGGCTCTCTGTAGGCCAGACCGAGTTTATCATCCGGCTCCCTTCCGCAATTTTTGGCATTCTCTCTATCCTGGTGTTATTTAAACTAAGTCGAGAGTGGGGTGATTCCCGCCAGGCTTTGTGGGCCGCTTTGCTTTTAAGTATCTCCCCTCTTCACGTCTGGTACTCGCAGGAAGCGTGTATGTACAGCCTGGTCTGTTTGTGTGGTCTTTTGTCCGTATATTTTTACACCAAAGCCCTGAAATCAAACGCTATATTGCCGTGGATCGGCTTTGTCGCCGCTACTGTGGCCGGGTTGTATGCTCAATACTCCATGCTGCTCTTGTTATTGGCTGAAAATTGGCTGGTGTTTGTCCGACGCAAAGAGTTGAAACCCCTGATCGCTAACTGGATTTTAGCTCAGGGGGCGATTTTCATGGCCTTCGCCCCCTGGCTGCCTCGCTTCATAAAACATATGGGCGGGGACCCTGGCTACCATGTATTTCTGCGCGCCTCTCGAATCCTGGCTAAGCTGCATATTGAAGTAGACCTGGTGGAGCTAAACCCCTGGCTGTTGGTTATTCTGGCGATAGTCACTGGAATACTGTTGTTAGTCATCGGGATTAGAGGAATCGCCTTCCTGCGGGCGCTTTACGTCAGGAGGCCAAAGCTGGTGACTGGAGGGGCGATCGCGGCTTATGTGCTATTCACCGTGGTGTCGGCTTTGCCCCAGGGAGCTTCGGTGAAACGTCAGCTCTTGATATTTGTCCCCTACTTTTTAGTTCTTCTTGCCTTCGCTATCGACGGGGTGCGATCCAGAGTAGTGATGATTACGGCCATTGTGCTGCTCACGATCCCGGCTCTGGGCGTGAACTATTTTGTCAACCACAAGGAGCAGTGGAGAGAGGTGGCTGAGTGGCTGGATAGAGAGGTCAGACAGGACGATGTGATTTTAATTGAAGCCTCCTATGCCATAGTCCCTTTCAAGCTCTATTACAGCGCCTCTATACCACATCGCGGAATAGGCGTCAACGATCAACTCGATCAAATCGTGGCCTCTTATAATCGTACCTGGCTTCTTTTGAATCACGAAGATTACGTGGACCCGCAAGGGTTGGTACAGAGCTGGTTTAACGAACGATACGATTTGCTTCAGAAAAAAGACTTTGCTTATATAAAGCTCAGGCTGTATAACACTGCTAAAAAGGCTGACCTTTGATGGCCTCTTTTTGACAAGCACCTGGCTGGCTATCGACCTTAACCTTTTACCCTTTCAAGGAGAGCTGACATGCCCAAAAAATTAGTCCTGGTCGTATCCCTCATTACAATCGCTATGCCCTGTCTGTTAACCGCTCCCCGACCAGCCGTTTCCAACACTCCCTACCCTAATTGTCGTTTCGGAGTGGGCCTGGTGAGGAACAGCATAACCGATTATGACATAGGAGCCCTGAACGCTGGCTGGTACCTGGATTGGATTACCTCCCAAAACCCGCTTCGTCCCAACGGCATAGAATACATGCAAATGATCCGCCTGAAGCAGGTAGACTCTACCACGTATACGTATACTCCCTCTGGAAGCGCGCTGGATGCCATAATCGCGGCCAATCCGGGAGCGGCCTGGTTCATCGGCAACGAGATGGACAGACGGATATATCAGGACGAGATGCTGCCCGAACTATACGCCCAGGCTTATCATGATATCTACCACCTCCTGAAGAGCCGGGACCCCACCTGTCTGGTGGGCATCGGGGGCGTCGTGCAGCCCACCCCTTTACGCCTGGAATACCTGGACACCATTTTGAACACTTATACCGCCCTATACAACACCCGGTTGCCAACCGATATCTGGAATATCCATAGCTTTATTCTGCGGGAGCGGGACGAGTCGTTGCCCGGTTCCTGGGGAGCAGGTATTCCGCCGGGTAGCACCGCTCTGGAGGGCATCGTTTATAACATAATAGATGTCGATGACATGAATATCTTTAAGCAGCGAATAGTTGATTTTCGCCAGTGGATGAAGAATAAAGGGGAACAGGAGAAGCCCCTGTGGATTACGGAGTACGGCATTCTATTTCCTTCCTACTATTACGATGAAACCGGGCGCTCTTTCGACCACGACCGGGTCAAGACTTTTCTGTATGCTACCTTTGACTTTTTTATGAACACCACCGAGGCCAGCACCGGCTATCCTTACGACGACAATCACCTCGTTCAGCGCTGGCTGTGGTATAGCGTGGACGATACTAACTATGGCGGCTACCTGTTCGATCCGACCACCAAGGCCATTGAACTCATAGGCCAGGATTACGGCAGCTATACCTCGGCTCTGGCCCCAGTCGTCGATCTACAGCCGGTCAAGTTTTCTTCGGACCCTCCCTCTCCTGTCTCCGCAGAGGGACCGATCACTTTCACCCTGCAAGCCCTGGTATCAAACGTGGGCAATATCGCCATACCGGCCAGCCAGACTATCGAAGTGAACTTCTATGACGCCGATACCAACACGCAAATAGGAGCTACCCAGACGATCAGCGGGGGGTTAGGTGGTTGCGCCGGGCTGTCTACCGCCCAGGTCACCTGGACCGACGTTAGCAACGGCTTCCATAACCTGCGCGTCACGGTCGATCCTGGCGGCAGCATCGCGGAGAGCAACGAAGCAAACAACAGTAAGACGGGCGGTATTCTGGTGGCAAGGACCACGATCGTATTGCCCATCATCTTGAAATGAGCGTCCCAGGCTCTGGGGCGTGCATCATCCATCCCGTCAGCACTCGGCAGGGAATAAGAGTGGCGGTAGAACCACGCCCATGGCCCTGGAACGGCCTGCCCGCTAAAACAGCGGGCTGATAATGGTAGATTCAACTCAACTCCGGGAGATACAGACTCGATGATGAAAGTCTACGTTTTTGTCCTCTGCTTGCTGGTCATTGTCGTCAGCCTGGTGGCTATTTTCTATGATTTTGTAGCCTACGACCAGGCGCCTGGAGGTCAGAGCGCTCCCATCAGATCGATTCCTAACACCGACGTCAATCCCTATGGAGCCAACTTCTTTCTGGCCCGCGAAGTGGAAGAGTGGAAACGAGACAAAACGCTCAAGATGGCTAAAGAGGCCGGTATAGGGTGGGTCAAGGAGCAGTTTCTCTGGAGTCAGATCGAACCGGAGCGCAAGGGTGAGTTCGTGGACCCCTTGAGTAAAGAGAGCAGTTGGAGAAAGTACGATAACATCGTCGCTCTGTGCCAGAAGTATGGCCTGCAAATCATCGCTCGCCTGGACCGGCCTCCCATCTGGGCGCATGGAGATACTCTGCACCCCGAACGCCCCCCTGAGGATTTTGAGGATTATGGCGATTTCGTCTATGCTTTTGTGGAACACTACCGGGGCCGCATACGCTATATCCAGATATGGAACGAGCCTAACATCCTCCCAGAGTGGGGCAATCGCCCGGTGGATGCGGCTGACTACGTGCGGTTGTTGAAAATAGCCTATAGGCGGGCCAAAGAGGCTGACCCGAACGTCTACGTTTTGAGCGCTCCGCTGGCTATTACTCTGGGGCAGCCGGCGCCCGAAGAAGGCCGCTGGACGGCCATGAACGACCTCCAATTCCTGGAAGAGATGTACCAGGCCGGGGCCAAGGATTATTTCGACATCCTGTCCGCCAACGCCTTCGGGATGGACAAACCCCCGGACGATCCCCCCCATCCCCAGACTCTCAATTTCTCCCGTGTCTTGCTGCAACGGGAAATCATGGAAAAGTACGGCGACAGGGATAAGCCCGTATGGTTCAACGAATACGGCTGGAACGCCGCCCCCGAAAATTTCCCAGAAGATAAGCTGATCTGGAAGAGGGTGGCGGAAGAAGAACAGGCCCGCTATACCTTGCAAGGTATCCAGCAGGCGCGTGCCAAATGGCCCTGGGCAGGTGTTTTTAACATCTGGTACTTCAGGCAGGTGGGCGACCTCTTGCCTGACCAGGCTGACTACTACTTCAGGACGGTGGACGTTGATTTCACTCCCCGACGACTCTATTATGCCGTCAAAGATGCGGCGGCGGCGCTGACTGAGGTCGGAGCGGGCCATTACGAAGAGACTAACCCGGCGGTATCTATCGAAGAGGGCTGGCAGGCGGTTATCGAGCCGCAGGCCAGCGCCGGGGCCTGCCTGGTCAGCGATGCGCCAGGGACCAGCCTGTCCTTCACCTTTAGAGGAGACACGGTATCCCTGATCACGCGGCGAGACCCTGGCGCTGGTCAACTTTACCTGACCCTCGACGGCCATGCGGTCAATGGGCTGTCCAGGGATGAGGAGGGGCGGTCTTTCATCGACCTTTACAGCCCTACCACCAGTTGGCAGATGGAAGTCAGCCTGGTGCAAGGAGCAGGCAACGGCCAGCACGTCCTCAGATTAACGGTCGGAGAAGAGCGTAACCTTAATTCCACAGGTTATCGTTGTCTGGTAGACGCCTTTGAGGTCAGCGCTGCTCCTCGTCGTTCGTTTCCTTACCTGCCCGTCAGCCTGCTGGTGGGGGGCGGGGCCGTGGTAAGCTGGTTGCTCTACTGGGAAGTGCGAAGAAATAGAAGACCGTAAGTGGCTTGACAAAATTTTCCTCTTCGTGTATAGTCTAAAAGCACGTTGTAAACAACAATCCCCTTTGGGGTGTGAGGTGAAAATTGTTATTATTAAAAAAGATATGGAATAAATGGTATACCTTCAGCCAAAAAGCGGGCAACTTCCAGACCAGGGTGCTCATTTCGTTTCTCTATTTCCTGGTGGTCACTCCCTTTGGCCTGCTGCTCAGGGTGTCCGCCGACCCCTTGAAAACAAGACGAGTGACCGCCTCCTCGTTCTGGATGCCCAAAGAGTCCAGCGATAGCGATCTTGAAAGTGTAAGGAGACAATTTTAATGTATATATTGGGCATATCCTGCTTCTATCACGATTCGGCCGCGGCCCTGTTGAAAGATGGGGCGCTGGTGGCGGCCGCCGAAGAAGAAAGATTCTCCCGCCAAAAACATGACTATGGTTTCCCGGAGCGGGCCATCGACTTCTGTTTGAAAAAAGGCCAGGTCACGGCTCAAGACCTGGATTACGTGGTGTTCTACGAAAAGCCGTTCCTCAAGTTTGAACGCATCCTGATGACCACCCTGGATACCACTCCCCAGTCGTGGCGGGTCTTCAGAGAAGCCATGATCTCCTGGCTTAAAGAAAAGCTGTGGATAAAAAACCTGATCCTCAGCAGACTGAACATTTCCCCCGACAGGCTGCTATTCACCGAGCACCATCTCTCCCACGCGGCGGCGGCTTTCTTCTGTTCTCCCTTCGAGGAGGCGGCCATCCTGACCGTCGATGGCGTGGGAGAATGGACGACCGCGGCCCTGGGCCGGGGAAAAGCCGCCTGGAACGACCAGGGCCAAAACAGCATCGAACTGTTCAAAGAGATCAAATTCCCCCATTCGTTGGGGCTTCTCTATTCGGCCTTCACCGCCTTCCTGGGCTTCAAGGTCAACAACGGCGAATACAAAGTGATGGGCATGGCTCCTTATGGTCAGCCTCGCTACGTCGATCAAGTTCTTAAATTAATTAAGGTACAGGACGATGGTAGTTTCTGGCTGGATATGGACTATTTCTCCTACCATTACTCTCATAACAAAACTTTCAACCCCAGGTTCGAGGAGCTTTTCGCCCCAGGCCGTCCTCCAGAAGCAGAGTTCTATACCCGTTTGATGGAAGTTCCTCCCGACATCAGCCAGACGGAGCTAGACCTGAACCAACATTACGCCGACGTGGCCGCCAGCATCCAGGCCGTGACCGAGGAGGTCTTGCTCAAAATGGTCAACTACATCCAGGCCGAAACCGGCCTCAAAAAGTTGTGCATGGCGGGCGGCGTGGCTCTCAACAGTGTAGCCAATGGCAAAATCCTGCGCGAAACCCCCTTCGAGGAGCTTTACATCCAGCCGGCCGCCGGGGACTCCGGGGCGGCCCTGGGAGCGGCGCTCTACGTCTACCACGTCCTCCTGCAAAAACCGCGTCAGTTCGTTTTAGAACATTGCTACTGGGGAGAGGAATACAGCCCGGACCAGGTCAGGACTTTCCTGGAACAGAACGCCATCCCCTACACCCTGATAGAAGATGACGACAGGCTGATGGACATCCTGGTCGATGACCTGCTGGCAGGTAAGGTGATTGGCTGGTTCCAGGGCCGCTTCGAGTGGGGCCCCAGAGCGCTGGGCAATAGAAGCATCCTGGCCGACCCCCGCCGGGCGGATATGAAGGACATCGTGAACAGCAAAATTAAATTCCGCGAACCCTACAGGCCCTTCGCCCCTGTGATCCTGGAGGAAAAAACGGCTGACTTTTTCGAGTTTCCCGAGGCGGCCCGACACTATCCGCCCAGGTTCATGCTCGTGGTCTTTCCCATCAAAGAGGACAAATGGGACGTTATCCCCGCCGTCACCCACGTGGGCGGAACGGGCAGATTACAGACCATAAAAAGGGAAACGAATCCCCGCTACTATGGCTTGATCGAAAAATTTGCGCAGGCCACCGGCGTGCCCGTTATTCTCAACACTTCCTTTAATCTGCGCGGGGAGCCAATCGTCAACACTCCGGCCAACGCCTTCAACACTTTCAGCAAGAGCGGCCTGGATAGCCTGGTGTTGGGCCACTTCCTGATCACGAAGGACGGATAGACCCTCCCAGGTGCTTGGATCAGCCAACACGGATTTTGGTTACGGATGTCACGGATTGGGCCGCTCCGTGAAATCCGTGAAGGAAATCCGTGTCTGCTCTGCGCTACAGCCTGGGGTTTCTTTTGTCTATCAGGTCGGCCAGCAGGCCGGTGATGGCTATCTGTAAGGCGGCCAACATGGTCACCATCACCGTAACGTCCATGATCTTGCGCAAGACGAGAACGCTATAGGCCGCCACTATAACGCCGATGATGAAGAGGGCCAGACTGATCGGTAGAAATACTTTCAGTGGGGCAAAGTACATGGCTGTGCGCACGATGAGCTGAAGGAAATTGGCTGTATCGTGGAGAGGCTTTATCTTTGATTTCCCAATCCGCTCACCAT
>DAOULT010000157.1:0-8916 GCA_034417895.1 Anaerolineae bacterium
GTAGTAACGACTTTAGTCGTTTGTCGTTTCGAATCCAATAGTAACGACTGAAGTCGTTACTACGAACTCAAAGCCTGGAGTCGGTGTTACCCAATTAAAAAATCAAAAATCATAAGTCGTTACTACAGGCCACCAAAATCTGTGTGGCGGAGTATTAAAGCTTGACCACCACTCCCGTTTCCGCCGACTCAAGCAGGGCCAGCACCACTTTCAAGGCATATCGTCCTTCTGGCAGGCCCACTCGGGGTTCTTCCTCGCCCCGTACCACGGCCACAAAGTGCCGGGCCACGGCGCGCTCGGAGCCGTGGTGGCTGGCAGGGCGGAGTACCTCCTGGCCCGACTCGGCAGTCTCCGTCTCCGCGTGGAAGCGTACCACCCCCTCCTTGCCGTAAGTGACGGTGCCTCGGGTGCCGACCAGGCCCGCGGCCCGCTCCCGATAGCCCACCACGGAATCAGCCAGGTGGCCCACCGCCCCGCCGGCAAAGTTGAGCAGACCGAGCATCCCCTCCGGGCCGGGAGCGTCGGGCGCGGAGCGGAAAGTGCGCCCCACCACACTTGCCAGCGGCCCCCCGATGAAAACCAGCCAGTCAGCGGCGTGGATAGTGTGGTGCACCACCCAGCCTCCGCTAAGGTCGGGGCGCATCACCGCCTGGTGACGCACTCCAGCCCCATAGAAGCCGTAACCCCGGAAGTTGCGAATCCAGCAGGCCAATAGATGGCCTAATTCTCCGCCTGCCAGGTAAGCCCGCAGCCCCTCCAAGGCTTCGGAGAAGCGGAGCTTGAAGTTGACCACCGTCGGCACGCCAGCGGTCTCCACTGCCCGCACCATCTCGTCGGCGTCGGCCAGAGTGAGGGCGATGGGCTTTTCACAAAGGATAGGAATATCCCGTTCGGCAGCGGCCAGCACATTTTCCTTGTGCAGCGCGTTGGGCGTGGCGATGTACACTCCATCCAGGGGTTGGTCGAGCAGGCGGCGGTAGTCGGCGTACACGGGAAGGCCACGAGCTTCGGCTGCCCGGATGTTGACGGCCGCGATTTCGGCCACGCCGGCCACATCCACCCCCTCAATTTGATTGAACAGCTCAGCCATGAACTGGCCCATACTGCCAAAGCCGATGATGCCAATTCTGGTCGCAGACATTTGTCCCTCTCCTCTTTAGACTTTTTCCTGACCTTTTGAGCTTTCGCCTTGCTCCAAGAAGCGATGCTATTCTGTGTGATCGCTGTTCTGAGGACGTGATCGATCTTCCTCGGATAGATAAGCGAGGTAGGCTTTCAGGGCGTTCCTATTGTGGGTTCGCAGGGTCTGCTTCACCGCCTCTACATCGCCTTCTTTCAGGGCCGCATAGATCTGGCGGTGTTCTTCGTGGGCTTGTGTGATGCGTTTATGCAGTACCTCCATCAGGAAGTAACGACGCATCCGGTCCCACTTCTCCAGGGCTTTCTCGGTGATCTGCTGGAGAAAAGGCATACCGCTCAGACGACTGATCTCTTTGTGGAACTCGGTATTGAGTTCCGACCATCTCTCCACGTCTCCTGCTGCGATCGCTTCTCCCATATCTGTCAGCATATCTTCCAAACTTTTCAGCTCTGCCGAAGATGCTCGCTCGGCGACCACTCTCCCGGCCAGAACCTCCAGTTCCTCAAGGATCATAAACAGCTCGTGGATCGAGTCCAGGGAGATAGGGGAAACCACCGCCCCGGCGTGGGGCGTTATGTCTACCAGGCCCTCAACCTGCAATTGGAGTAAGGCTTCCCGCACTGGCACACGACTGACCTTCAGTTGTTCAGCGAGATCGTCCAGCGTGAGCCGCGCCCCGGGAGCTAAGGCGCAACTCAGGATAGCCTCTTTCACCGTGGAGTAAACCCACTCTTGTTTTGTCTGGTACGGTTTGTTCACGTTGGACAGCTTCGGTTTGTTCATTTACGTTAAATCCTATCCTAGCCTTTAAGCCCGGTGGTGCTGATCCCTTCCACCAGATATCTTTGAAAAGCGATGAATATGGCAAACACCGGCACCAACGACAGGCTCGACATGGCAAAAATCGCGCCCCAATCAGTGTCACCACTGGCGTCAGAAAACGTTCTTATTGCCAGCGAAACGGTGTAGAGTTGGGGTTCGTTCAGATAGATCAAGGGAGTCAAGAAGTCTTCCCAGGTCCAGTAAAAGGAGAAGATGGCCGCTGTGATCAGAGCCGGTTGGATCAGCGGCAGGATAATTCTGAAGAATATGCCTACTTTGCTGCACCCGTCAAGCTCTGCGGCTTCAAGCAGTTCGGTCGGTATGCCCCGCATAAACTGCATCATTAGAAAAGTGAAAAAGGCGTTGCCGAAAAAGCGAGGAATGAGCAAGGGCTTGAAGGTGTTGATCCACCCCAGCTTGCTAAACACGATATACTGGGGGATAAGCAGAACCTGAACCGGCAGCATCAAGGTGAGCATCATAATCGTAAACCAGAATCCCCGGCCCACAAATCGAATCTTGGCAAAAGCATAAGCCACGCAGGCGGACGAAGCAACGGCCCCTATCGTCGCCACGCCAGCATAAATAAAAGAATTCATAAAAAAAGTAGCAAACGTAATGCCGCCAAAGCCAGCCCAACCGTTGACGTAATTCTCAAGGGTAAACACTCTTGGTATCAGTGAGGACATATTGGTCCATATATCCCATTCTTCTTTGAGTGAGCTGGCAAACATCCATAGAATAGGATAAATCATTAAAAAACAAGACAATGCAACGATTAAATGGTAGATGGCCGACTTCGCTCTCTTCTTCCCACGACTCTTTCTGCGGCCTGGCTTCACATGGGCAGAAGACGTTGTCATCTCGGTGGCCCTCATCTTTCCTCCCCTCCTGCATAATAGACCCAATGTGGCGACGATCTGAAGACCAGGGCCGTGAAGAAAGCGATGATCAGCAACAGCACCCAGGCCATCGCCGAACCATACCCCATCTGGTGAGTCTCAAAGGCTCTCAGGTAGAGATAGAGAGCATAAACGTTAGTAGTATCCAGAGGCCGCCCCCCGGTCACAAGATAAGCCTGGGTGAAGATCATAAACCCGGCAATCAACTGCATCACCAGGTTGAAGAAGATAACGGGGGTTAGCATGGGCAGCGTGATCTTGATGAACTTGGCCCAGCTTCCTGCCCCGTCGATTGAAGCGGCTTCGTAAAGCTCCACCGGAATCTGTTTAAGCCCGGCCAGGAAAATCAACATGGGGGAGCCAAACTGCCAGGCCGCCAGGGTAATCAGGGTCCAGATGGCTGTCGTGGGGTTCCCCAACCAGGGAACGCCAGGTAAGCCAAAAGCCGCCAGCACAAAGTTGATCAGCCCATCAGTACCAAATACCTGGCGCCACATCACGGCCACCGCCACACTCCCCCCCACGATGGAGGGCGCATAATAAGCGGCCCGATAAACACTGACCAGTCTGCGCCCCCTGTGCAGCAGCGCGGCCACAGCCAGGGCCATCATCAATCTCAAGGGCACCGCAGTGAAAACGTAATAAAACGTGGCTCTGACCGACCGCCAATATCTGCGGTCTTGAAAGAACATCCTCTGGAAATTATCCGGCCCCACCCATTTCGGCGGCGAGAAGATATCGTAGTCCGTAAAAGCTAAAACGAATGAGGCCAGGATCGGCAGGAGGGTAAAGACGAAAAAACCGATTAACCAGGGAGACAGAAACAGATATCCCACCAGGTTGTCCTGTCTTCTGATCTTACTTCGCCGCCCGAAGATTGACCGCATCTTTCCGTAAACTTTTCCTGGGAGCCGTTCTTGTATCGTATCGCTCACCTGACTTCACCCCTTACTGTGATTGCTCACTAAGGGCGTAGCGACTTGTGAGACGCCACGCCCTTAGCTCTTGCTTTCACCGCCTGGCCGGATTATTCGCTTGCGGCCAGTACCTCATTAGCCAACTCTCTGAAAGTAGCGGCCCCTTCTTCGGGCGAAATCAAACCGTACAGCACCGGGTCAACAAACTCCGGGTAGTAGATGTTGTTGCGAAGGTCGCCCCAGCCAACCGGGTCAGGCGGAGGGACGGGGACGCTATCGGTTTCGACCGCATCCATGAAATTGAAACTCTCGATGGCGGCTGACTCCAGGAGCGGCTTCAGGCTCTCTTTAACGACTGAGGAAATGGGCACGCCCCGCTCTGCCAACAGAATCTCGTTCGCTTCCACGGAGTTGGTAAAGAAGTCGATGAACATCGCCGCTTCCTCGGGGTGCTTCGCGTCCCGGGTAATAGACCAGAACATCGAAGGCTTGACGTAGTTCCCCGATTGGCCGCCCTCCAGCCTGGGCACCAGAAGCATCTTGAAGTGGCGATCCGGGCCTGCTGCTGTCTGCATGGCCACGAGTTGGTTGCTCCACAACAACATCATGGCCGTATCGCCGGCGACCAGGGGGTCTTGTTCTACGGTACGCTGTTGACCGCCCTGGGCGTCATACTCCTCCTGGGTCTCGATCGCCCCAGCTTCCTGAAGACGCAGTATCATGCTCAGGAGATCGATCATGGGCTGATCGTCGGTGTATCCAAGCGACAAGCCATCTTCGGAGAAAACCCAATCCCTATTGGACAGGTAGACCGACTTCCAGGTATGATCGTGGGCGATCGGTGCCGACATGGCCCGGATACCCAGCTCGTCGTGAAGCGCGAGGCAGATGGCCTCGAAATCGGCCCACGTCCAATCCACAGGAGGCATATCCACGCCGGCCTTCTCGAAAGCATCGAGGTCAACCGCCCATCCGAGCGAGTTGATACCCAGGTTAACGCCGTACAACTTGCCATCGACTCGACCACCCGCCAACATCGCATCGGCCACGTTGGAGAAATCGAGGATGCCGGCTTCCACGTAATCGTCCAGGGGCAGCAGCAAGCCATCGTCCACCCACTCCTCAAGCCTGGCGTAGTCGTGCTGCATGATGTCCGGCAAGTTACCTCCAGCAGCCTGGGTCGCCAATTTGGTCCAATGGTCGGGCCAGGTAGCAAACTCGTAGGTGATCTTGATATGGGGATATTTCTCTTCGAACATCTCGATCACCGCGATCGTGCGCGTGGTTCGGCTCTCACTGCCCCACCAGGCGATCCGCAGTTCAACGGGCTCCTGCGCCTGGGAGGTCGGCGTCGGCCCCCAGGCAGACAACAGCGACAAGACTATCAGCGTCGTGACTAAAAGGAACATCACGCCTTTTCTCTTCTTAGAGCACATTTTTCTTCCTCCTCTTGAATTTTACACCAGCTTCCAGACTTCACCAATACCGATAAACGTAAGCGCCTATGACCTCGATCTATCACCTCCCTTCTTGTAACGCCTGGGGGCAAGAGATAAGAATCGGCTTGCCCTATCAATGTCCCTGGCCGGTGAGTTCGGTTCAGGCCATGATCACTTCCACGCCAGCTTCTCGGAGCGCGGCCACGGTCTTTCATTTTTCATTAATTATACCACATGAAGCCGTTTTTGTCCAGGCGGGCAAGCAGTGGGGCGCTATTTGACAAAGCGGGCAGGTTGTGGTAAAATCTTTCCAGATTTATATAGGGTAAAGACTGCGAACAGGACTAGTAGGCGTCGAAGCGGGGTCCCAGAGAGTCGGGATGAGGTGAGAGCCTGACACCAGCGCCGGCGTTGAATGGGCCTGGGAGTTGTGACCCGAAAGGGAGTATTTTCCTCCCGAGTAGGCGTCATCGGCGACTCCACCGTTATCCGGGAGCTGGGTATCGGGTATCGCCGCTCGGAGGAGAGCAGAGGGTGCCCCGTACCTGTAGGAAAGAGTGAGGCTGGCTGGTCGGATTATCTCCGTGCATTCACACGGAGTTTTTCTTTTCCGGCCCCGCCTAAATGGGGTGGCACCGCGGGAAGGCTTTTTGCGGCCCTCTCGTCCCTGATCGAACCGGGATGGGAGGGCTATTATTTTATAGATGTATTTTTCCACCGCAGAGTTCGCTGAGTTCGCTGAGATTTCAACAACGAATCCGTGAAATCCGTGTCAACTCAACGCTAATTAGAGAGACTACCCATAGGAGGTAAGGAAAATGTATCACCCATCCTTGCGTGATTTTCGAGAACTGGCCGCGGGGGGCAATTTGATCCCTGTCTGGCGAGAGATACCGGCTGATATGGAAACGCCGGTTTCGGTATACCTCAAGCTGCGGGGGGAATGGCCTTCTTTCCTGCTGGAAAGCGTGGAGAAGGGGGAGCAGGTGGGCCGCTATTCCTTCATTGGGGTGGAGCCGCTGGCTATCCTCACCGCTCAGGAAGAAGGGGTGTTTCTCCAGGAAAACGGCCAGCGTCGGGAGCTTGGCCCTCCAGAATGTAACCCCCTGGTGGCTATAAAGGAGGTTCTAAACCGCTACCAGCCAGCCAGGATGCCCGGCTTGCCGCGCCTTTCCAGCGGGTTGGTGGGCTATCTGGCCTACGAGGCGGTTCGCTTCTTCGAGCCGGTGCCTCTGCCGGGGCGAAAATGTCTGGCTCTGCCGGGGATGGTCTTCCTCCTGACCGATGCCCTGGTCATATTCGACCACGTTAAGCACCGCCTGCTGCTCCTGGCTAACGCCCACCTTGAGGCCGCTGAAAACTCGGAGGCAGCTTACGACGCCGCCGTGGAAAAGATAGAGTCCCTGGTAGCTCGCCTGCGCCAACCCCTGCCGGGCGCGGTTCTGCCCACGAGCGCGGCGGCCGAATCCTGGCGCTCTAACTTCACCCCTGAGGATTTCGAGATGGCCGTCCGCCAGGCCAAAGAATACATCGCCGCCGGCGACATTTTCCAGGTGGTGCTTTCGCAGCGGCTTTCGCGGCGGACGAAGGCGGACCCTTTTACCATCTACCGCGCCCTGCGGATGCTGAACCCTTCGCCCTACATGTTCTACCTGGAACTGCCGGACGATTTGCGCCTGATAGGGGCCTCCCCGGAGATGCTGGTACGCCTGGAGAGCGACCAGGCCCAGGTGCGGCCCATCGCCGGCACCCGCCGCCGGGGAGCCAGTCCCACCGAGGACGAAGCCCTGGCCCAGGAGCTTCTGGCCGACCCCAAAGAGCGCGCCGAGCACGTCATGCTGGTAGACCTGGGCCGCAACGACCTGGGGCGCGTCTGCCGCTACGGGAGCGTGCGCGTGCCGGAGATGATGGTCATCGAGCGTTATTCCCACGTGATGCACATCGTCTCCAGCGTGGAAGGGGAACTTCAGCCCGGCCTGGATGCCTGCGACCTGCTGCAAGCCACCTTTCCAGCCGGAACGGTGTCCGGCGCGCCCAAGATACGGGCCATGGAGATCATCACCGAGCTGGAAGGGGAGCAGCGCGGCCCCTACGCCGGGGCAGTGGGCTACTTCGATTTTTCGGGCAACATGGATACCTGCATCGCCATTCGCACCATCGTCATGCAGGGCGATGAGGTCTACGTCCAGGCCGGAGCGGGCATCGTGGCCGATTCGGATCCGGCGCGGGAATACCAGGAAACGCTCAACAAGGCCCAGGCCCTGGCCGAAGCGGTAGCTATCGCCGAAAAAGGGCTAATCTACGAATGAGCCGGAATGCCCGACCCTTAGGGTTTCGAAACCCTAAGGGTCTTCAGAAATACGAATGAGAAAGGAGAAAGGCTTATGATTGCGGTTATCGACAACTACGATAGCTTCACCTACAATCTGGTCCAATATCTGGGCGAGCTGGGGGCGGAACTGGTGGTGTATCGCAACGATGCGGTGACGATAGCGGACTTGGAGCAGCTCGCGCCCTCGCACATAGTCATTTCGCCGGGGCCAGGCGATCCGGAGAATGGAGGCATTTCTAACGAAGTAATTCGCCTCCTCCACCGGCGGGTGCCCATTCTGGGGGTTTGCCTGGGGCACCAGTGCATCGGCCATGTGTTCGGGGGGCGGGTGGGGCGCGCCCCGCGGCTGATGCACGGCAAAACTTCGGCCATCTACCACACCGGAGAGGGGCTGTTCGCTGCCCTGTCCAACCCCTTCACCGCCACCCGTTATCACTCCCTCATCGTGGAAGAGCCTCTGCCCCCGGAGCTGGAAGTGACGGCCTTCACTTCGGAGGGGGAAGTGATGGGCCTGCGCCACCGTTTCCATCCCACCTTCGGCGTGCAGTTCCATCCCGAATCCATCCTGACCGCCGAAGGGAAACAGTTGTTACGGAATTTCCTGGAACAGAAACAGCAAAAGGAGGAATATACCGAGGAGGTGAAAAATGTCTGCTATTAAAGGAGCTATAGCCCAATTGCTGGAAGGCCGGAACCTGGCGGAGGCCGAAGCTGAGGCGGTGATGGAGCAGATCATGGCCGGCCAGGCCACGCCCGCGCAGGTCGGGGCCTTTCTGGCCGCTCTGCGCATGAAAGGCGAAACGGTGGAGGAGATAACCGGCTGCGCCAGGGCCATGCGTCGCCGGGCCATTGCGGTAAATCCGCGCTGCCAGCCCTCTGTGGTGGATACCTGCGGCACCGGAGGCGATGGGGCCGGGACGTTCAATATCTCCACCACCGCCGCTTTCGTGGTGGCCGGGGCCGGAGTGCCGGTAGCTAAACATGGCAACCGCTCCGTCTCCAGCCAGTGTGGCAGCGCCGATTTGCTCCAGGCTTTGGGGGTGAATCTGGAACTGTCCCCGGAGGCGGTGGCGGCCTGCATAGACGAAACGGGCATCGGCTTTCTCTACGCGCCGCATCTCCACCCGGCGATGAAAAACGCCATCGGCCCCCGCCGCGAGATGGGCGTCCGCACCATCTTCAACATCTTAGGCCCGCTCACCAATCCGGCCAGGACCCAGGGGCAGGTGTTAGGGGTCTACGAGGGCGAGCTTACCGAGACCCTGGCCCGGGTGTTGGGCGCGTTGGGAGGACGCGCTGCTTTCGTGGTGCACAGCGCTGATGGGTTGGACGAGCTTTCCACCACCGGCCCCAACCGTGTAAC
>DAOULT010000158.1:0-8797 GCA_034417895.1 Anaerolineae bacterium
CCGCTCTGAGCCACTACCAACTTACCTTTTAACTTATCGTTCATTGCTCACCTCCTATGAAAGCCAGCAGACACGGATTTTGCTCACAGATTACACGGATTGATCGCTCTGTGACTGGTTTCATAGGTGCGTGTAAACAGATAATCCGTGAAATCCGCGACAGAAATCCGTGTTGGCTGTTCATAGCCACTCCTTGCTGAAGAAGGTTGAAGAAGAAGTGGAAAGGTGGAAACCTGGAAAGCGACAGTGTAAACCTGCTTCCGGTCTTCCAGCCTCCCACTCCCTACTCCCTGATCCCTACTTAACCCATTTCGTCAGGGCGTCCAGGTTCTTCCCGCGCTGTTCCATCAGGTAGTCCACGGCCTGCTCGGCGGAGTAGCCGTCGTGGACGATGCGATGCACGGCCATGGCCGTAGCCATCGGGTCTTCGTCGCCGGGGAAGAGGATGTTGCGCCCCACCAGCGCCCCCCGGATGTTGGCTCCGGCCTTCATGCCGGCCACGAACTCATTCATCATGGGCGTGGGGTCGCCCTTGGAGGCCCCGCCTAACATCAGGATGGGCAAAGTGGTGGAGCGCGCTACTATCTCATAGTGCGCGGCGTAGGGCATCTTGAGCCACATGCCCATAGAGGAGTCCCCCAACTCAGAGGCCACCCCGGCTACCGTAGCTATGGCCGCCGCCTCCTTCTGGACCTGGTACTTGCCATTCACAAACCTGACCGGCAAAGGCTCCAGGAAGGTGGGGATATCCAGGGCATTCAGCTCGTTGATGGCCTGTACGCAATTAACCAGGGTTTCCAGAGAGCCGGGCGTCTCGTCCTCGATGCGCACCATCATTTTGGCCCCGTCCAGGCCCAGGTTGTAAATGCTTTCGGCGGTGAAAGAGGTGAAACGGTCGTCCATCTCCCACACCACGCCGGACAGCCCGCCCCGGTTCATGCACCCCAGAATGACCTTGTTATCCAGGAAGCCCGGTCCTCCGCCCTTCTTGACCAGGTAGTTGACGATGAATAGCTCTTCGATGAGAGCCGTAGGGCCCATCACCCCGTCGAAATCGCTGGCGGCGATGACCCTCAGCACCCGCCCCAGATATTGCAGGCGGTTTGTCATGGCGATGGGGTCATCGCCCACGTTGGTCACCCGCCGGGCCGGATGGTCAGTAGCCAGGATGGTCAGCTTGCCGTCTCTGGTCAGCTTTTCCCGTCGCACGCGGCTCATAGCCTCGGCCTGCACTATCTCCGGCCGCTCAACGCGGATCTCGGTGATAAGGTCCTTGATGCGTTCCGGGAAAAATTCCTCCACATCAAATTTGTAACCGTTAAGCTTGTACTCCATTTCTATAAAACTCCTTTCCAGTTTTGCTTTTCAAGTGAAACCACTGCTTTCACAGTAGTCAGTACATCTCAAAAGTTATAGCTGGCGACCCTGATTCAAGCCACAGAGAGCACGGAGAACACAGAGAAAGGAATTATTTCCTTTTAGCGTAACATGGCCTCCACGTTGCGCACCCAGGCGTGGTCGGGGTCGTCGGACCAGGCCGCCCCATACACGTCTGCTTCGGCATAGAGCACCCAGACGTAACAGACCTGGTAGCCGGGGGCGGCCACAGCCGGGTGATAACCGCGCGGCAGGACAACCGTATCCCCGTCGCGCACAATAAAGGCTTCGTCCAGACGGTCGGGCGCCCCTGGACGCTGGTACAGACATTGCACCCCAAACCCCTGTTTGGGCTTCACCACGTAGAAGTAAACCTCTTCCATAGGCACCTCACCGGGCCGCTCCTCGTCGTGCTTGTGGGGCGGATAGCTGGACCAGCAGCCGGGCTTGTTGATAGTTTCGCCCACCATCAGCCGCCGGGCGAGGCCGGTGCCGACCGTGCCCAGGTGCACGCGCCGCTCCCAATTGCCGGCCCCCACGACGTTGGTTACGTTGTCGTCGGGAGTGATGACCGCCGGCTGGCCGCCATCTGGACAGGGGGCGGCGCTCACGGCCACGTCGAGGCGTGGGGAACGGGCCATCAGGCGATACTCGGTTTTGGGAGGCAGGCAGATCAGGGTCGGGCGGCCACCAAACACGTCGGCCCGGCCCCCCAGGTTGGGATACGACCGGGTGTCTGCGGCGAAAGTAACTGCCAGGTCGCACACGCCCGACAGGATATCCAGCACCACTTCGTTTCCTTCGGTGCGGGCGGTGTAAGGGGCGCGGCCCTGGGTAAGCTGCACCCGCCCAAAGATGATTTTCTCCAGAGGGCTGTTGTCCGGGGCGGCGATAGGGACGTAACCCTCAACGAATCCTTGATCTTTGAACATCAATGGCATAACATTCCTCCAATGGTTTTTGATTTTGGGCTCCCAGGTGACTGTCATTATGTATGAAACCAGCCAACACGGATTTTGGTCACGGAGTTCACGGATTGGGCCGTATTGTCCCAGGCGTCTGGCACTGCCGGAAAGCCTCTCCGCGTTCTCCGCGCGCTATGTGGGTTTCATCGGGGCATGTGAACGGAGGGCGGCCCGTGACATCCGTGAGGGAAATCCGTGTCTGCTCGTTCACAGAAACTTCCAAAGCGCCAGTCACCTGATACGCGCCTCTAGAAACCAGGTTTTTTAGCAGAAACCTGGTTTCTTCCAGTTCTAACCGACGATGGGCCGCAGGTGTTCGATGGTTTGGCGGGCGCAGGTCTCCACATCCGGCAGAGGCAGAATCTCGGCCGAGAGGTACCCGTCGTAGCCGATGCTGCGCAGAGCGTCCACCACGGAGGCGAAATCGACGTGTCCTGCCCCCGGGTACCAGCGATTGGAGTCGGCCACGTGGAAGTGAGAGATATATTTCCCGGCGGCGGCAATGCTCTCCTCGATGGACGGCTCTTCGATGTTCATGTGGAAAGTGTCCAGCAGCAGCCCCACGGCCTGGGACCCCACCTGCTCGATGAGCGCCAGGGCCTCGTCCACGCGCACGATCAGGTTCGTCTCGTAGCGGTTGACGGGCTCCACCGTCAGCTTCACCCCCTTTTTTTCGGCCTGGGCTGCGCACTTACGGAGGGCGCTCACCAGCCACTCCATGGCCTGCTCTCGCTCCACGCCAGCCTGCACCCGGCCCCGAATCAGCCCCAGGATCACCTGGGCCCCAAAGCAGGAGGCCAGCTCTATCTGGTCAAAGATGCGCTCTACGGCCCTGTCTCGCACCTTTTTATCCGGGTCGGTGAAGGACAGCCCCTCCTCGCCGTAAGCCTGCCCCGTACCGATGGCCGGCACTTTCAGCCCGTGCCAGCCGACGAGTTTATTTACCTGAGCCGCATCCAGCAGGTTTGGATCGCGCACGGCCAGCTCCACGCCATCGTAACCCAGAGAGGCGATATGGGCCACGTTGTCGGCGAAATCGCCTTTATAGGCCAGGGCCTCGAACTGGGCTGCGTGAGTGGAAAGCACAATACTTAGCTTCATAAAAAACGCTCCCTTGTAATCAACGGATGTAGCGGATGAAACAGATAGCACCCGCTACATCCGTTGAGAGATTCTGAGAACCAATTCTCAGATTTAAAGCTCGAGTACGTTTCACACGACTAGGCCGGCGGATAGGCCAGGGTGTAGATGCTGCATCCACCTTCAGCCAGCGGGCCTTTGATGGCGGCCTCCACTTCCTCCCGATGGCGCTCGGTGATCTGGTCGATGGGCGGCAGTTCACCGGGCGGGAAACGCTCCATGATGTCGTTTACCAGCTCGACCATGTAATCCAGGAGAGCTTCCACGCCGGCTTTGGCCTTTTCCGCATCGGCCAGGGAAGCCTTGCCCACCACGCCGGGCTTGTAGGCCGCAAGCTCGATAGGCCCCAGCCCCACCTGGCCGTACCAGGCGATGGGTCTATGCTGAAGGTTGCCCGCCTTATCGACGTGCTTGCCCATTTTATCGCCCAGGAAACTGGTCGGCTCGGTATCCTCCACCACGCTCATGTCTATGTATTCCGGGAACAGGGCCAGCGACCAGGAGGTCTCCACCTCGTCGGCGTGGATGAAAGGAGTCTCGTAGGGGCCGCCTTCTTCCTTGAGCTTGAATTGATCCTGGATGGCGTGGTACCAGTTGAGGTTGACGAACACACCCGGCACCTGGTAGGTCTTGGCAAACTGGTGGATGGCGGTAGGGATGACGTATTCCTGGCCGTGACCGTTCAGCAGGATCTGCTTGCGAAAACCCATGTTCCACAGCCCGGCCATGATAGATTTTATCGTGCCGGTGAAAATCTCCTCTGGCACCAGGATGGTGCCCGGCATCCCCATGTGGTGGTAAGGGTGCGACCCGTACCACACAGGTTGAGCCACGGTGCATCCCGTTTTCTGGGCCACGGCCTCGGCCATGCGGGTCACCAGGAAAGTGTCCTCGCCCGAACAGGCGTGCGGCCCGTGCGCTTCGGTGGAACCCAGGGGCACGATGATCAGGTCGTTTTTCTTCAGCCGTTCCTGTACCTGTTTGCCGGTCATGTTTTGCAGGTAGATACCTGATGCCCGGTCCAGATGACCACCTTCTGGTGGGATTTGCCACTTAGACATTTTTTATATCGTCCTTTCTTAGTCTTTTGTTAATATAGTTTTTACACCCATTCTATGGCCTGGAAATCAAGTTTCCAGGCTGATAGCCTAAATGCGCTCAAGCGCATTTGTACTCACCATATCTCGTGTGAAAGTGAGGTGGTGCATGGTCACCATAGAACATCTTGATGCTGATGCCAAAGAATCGACTGATCTCAGGCACGATGGAGCAGTTCCTGTAACTTCGGGAATAGCTCTCCAGGCTTTTTACCCGTGATTTTCAGATAAATCGCGTCTGGACACATATCAATCTGGTCATTCCAGGCGATTTCGCCACCCGGCCCGATGTGGACCTTTTGAAACTCTCGATAGTCGTTCCAGAGCGCAAAGACACCCTTACCAACAAATTCGGACAAATCCACGATGCCTTCAGCGCCGTCGGAAAACTTGATCCAGAGCCGGTAGTTGTCGAGCGGTTTCACTTCTGTTAGTAGAGGCATATGCTATCCTCCTTCACGCTTTACCCTCAAGGATGCTGAAAACTTCCTCCCTACCTCTCAGCTACAAGCGCTTCTGCACGTTGCAACAATGGCGTAATAGCCAGGTCCTCATCAATCTCTGACCAGTGGATGCCATATCCAGATGGCGATATCTCCAGGCGTTTTCTCTGAGGCGGAGTTGCTTTCCCCAATCGGGGCGAGCAATCCGTCCATCGGATGCGATAGGATTGTCCATCAACCGGGAGATAGAAATAGGTATCATCCATCTGAATTGACTGGACAGTGTGTATTTTGTTCATCGGTCAACTCTTGATCTATCTACAGTCGCCCTTGCCCGATAGCTCAGGCGCTTCTTTCCGCGCAGGTGAGGCCGCTCACGATCATTTCGGAGATATCTTCCGGGGAGACATCCCCCTTCTCGAAATCGCCCAGCTTGCCGCCGTGGCTCAGGATGGTAAACCTATCGGCGACGGGATAGACGTGGTAGATGTTGTGGGTGATAAATATGACCGAAAGTCCCTGCTTCTTGGCCTCGATCACGTAGTTCAGAACCTTGTTGGTCTCCTTGATAGACAGCGCCGAGGTCGGCTCGTCGAGGATGAGCAGCTTGACCCCGAAGTGCACCGCCCGCCCGATGGCGATAGACTGCCGTTCGCCCCCGGACAGGATGGAGACCTCCTCGTGAGGAGAGCGGATGCGGATGCCGATCTCACCCAGGGCCTCCCTACAGGTAAGCTCCATGCTTTTCTTATCCAGAAATCTGAAGGGGCCTATCTGGCGGATGGGTTCCCGACCCAGGCAGAAGTTGCGGGCAATGCTCATCAACTCCACCAGAGCCAGGTCCTGGTAGACCGTTTCGATGCCCATCTGGCGGGCCTCTTTGGGAGAGGAGAAGCGGACCGGCTGATCATCGAAGTAAATCTGGCCTGTATCCGGCGGGTAGAGGCCGGTCAGGATTTTAATCAGGGTGGATTTGCCGGCCCCGTTGTCTCCCAACAGGCCCACCACATCCTGGCGGCCCACCGTGAAATCAACATCGCACAGGGCGTAAACGTGACCGAAACTCTTGTTGATGCCAATCATTTGTACCAGCGGTGTGTTTTCCTGGCTCATTATTTCCCCCTGACTTTGGTATTAATAATAACGGCCATGACCAGAATGACCCCGATAAAAGCCTGGTACCAATAGGTAGGAGCGCCGGCCAAAACCAGCCCTTGGGCCACCATGCCCATCATCAAAGACCCCAGCAGGGTGCCCACCACGCTCCCGTAGCCGCCGGTGAGCAGCGCTCCGCCGATGACCGAAGCAGCAATGGCCTCCAGTTCCATACCATCTCCATAAGTAGGAGCGGAAGACTTGAAGCGGCAGAACAACATGACCCCCACAAAGCCGGCCAGCACCGCCGAGATCACGAAATTAATGACCTTGACCCGTTTGACGTTGACCCCCAGAGCACGGGCCGCCCCCGGATCGCCGCCGGTGGCGTACACAGCGTTGCCGTAGCGGGTTTGGGTCAACACTATGGTGAAGACCACCACTACAGCCACCAGCCAGAAAGCAGAGGCGCGAAATCCCTGCTTGTTGAGCGGGCCATTCAGGGCGTACATCAGGGTCGAATATCCTCTGTAGCGGATGGGGAATCCGCCGGTCACGGCGAAGATAAGCCCCCGCCACAACATCATCGACCCCAGAGTGACGATAAAAGAAGGTATCCGTAACCAGATCACGATCAGGCCGTTTATGAGTCCGATCAGGGCCGAGAAGGTCAGGGCGATGAATACCGCCGGCAGTTGAGGAATGCCGGCGTTGAACATCATGACGGTAGCCATGGCCGCCACCCCGATGACCGAACCGACCGACAGATCGAACTCGCCGGAGATCATCAGGAAGGTGGCCCCGACAGCCACGATGCCCAATTGGGCGGCCACGGCCAGGATGCCAGCCAGGTTAGCCGGCGTCACAAAATGTTCGGCAAAAATAGCAAACCCAATGAAAACAACCAGGAAACCAGCCAGGGCGCCAATTTCCGGGTAACGCTGCACTTCAGCTATGAACAGTCGAAGTGGTGAGGCTTGAGGCCGATCTCCTTCCCTTGTCTCCATCGTCTCCATTGCCGAAAGAGTTTCTCCTCCACTGTCCTGGCTCATACAAACCTCCGAGTGATAAGAGCCTGGAGAGGGGAGCTGCCCCCCCTCCAGGTCAGATAGCTATTTCCTAGCGATAACCGCCCTCGATCAGCTCGGCGATCATCTCCACGTTGCTGGCGTCCACGAAGCCAGGGCCGGTGAAGATATCGTTGGCCGGCTGGAGCGAGTATTTGGCCTTCAGGTACAGCCAGGCCACGGACATGTAGCCCTGCAAGTACTGCTGCTGGTCGATGGCGAACATAGTCGTGCCGCTGCGGATGGCGTCCAGGGTCTCAGGCCCCAGGTCGAAGGTGCCGTGCATGACCTCCCCGGACAGCCCTTCCTCCTCGGCGAACTGAACGAAGGGGATGGTGCCCAGCGGCCCCAGAGTCAGGACGGCGTCCGTATCGGGGTTCTTGGTGAAGTAGCTCTTGAAGACCTCCAGAGCGGTGGTCGGGTCGTTGGTGATGTCAATCTCTTCCGACGGCACCCCGGCCGCTTCCATGACCTCCATGAAGCCCTGGCAGCGGGCCTCCAGGCCGACGTGCCCCATCTCCTGGTTGCCGCACACGGCCCGCGTGGGCGTCCCTTCGGCCAGCATCCGCTCGCCGGCCTGCTTGCCGCCCAGGTACTCGTTGGCCCCGATGTAGAACATGTAGGGGATGGCCTCCTCTTTGGGGCGAGGGTCGGCCACGTTGATGGCGATGACCGGGATGCCAGCATCGATGGCCCTCAACAGCGGCTCCTCGACGGCGCTGGGATCGGTGATGGTCACCGCGATGCCGTCCGGCTCGGCGGCAATGGCCGCATCCAACATGCTCACCAACTCCTCAATGGAGTACTTCTCCGGCCCCTGGTAGATGGCGTTGACGCCCAGAGCTTCTCCAGCGTCCTTCACACCTGTCATCACCACTCCCCAGAAGGGGTCGGCCGGGCCACCGTGAGACACCACGTAGAAAGTCATCTCCTCCTGCGCCCCGGCCAGCGGCACCAGAGTGACCAGCAACAAGGCCAGCACGGCCACCAGGGTTGCCCATCTTTTGTACTTTAACATTTTTCTTCCTCCTGCATTTTGTGAATTTTACGGATTAAAAGAAACGCCATTGTTTATAATCTCGCTCCATCACCTCCTTTCTTTTCAAACAACGCTTTCTGGCACCAAATCATCGACCAATTTAGCTCTGTTAGCCATCAAAAGGTACGCTGAATATAAACCTGCTATAGCAAATAGTGACAATATAACAGTAGCAAAGATTTTAAACCCTGTGGAAAAATCCAACCCATAGCTGGGGTCAACCGTCCAAAATTGATAGCCATGGAGCAGAGTGATATATACCAGAATCACGCTCTCTCCTACCGCCGCCATGATTCCATAGAACTTGCGTTTGAAGAGACCGACAATGCCAAGGATCAACAAAACTATCTGGACGAAATCGGCGAAAGCGATTGAGCGATTGATATACTTGAGAGTTGGTGTAGCTGGTTCTAACAGGCCAACTGACTGTCCCCAGTCATAGTCAAACAAAGTGATCAACTGACCTGGCATGCCAACTGGTGCGAGCAACATGAATAGCAAAAGCGCCATTGGAAACCAGAAGATGAACCCCCGCCTGGCCTTCTGTGATTCAGGCATTTGAACACTCCTTTCT
>DAOULT010000159.1:0-10278 GCA_034417895.1 Anaerolineae bacterium
GGGCGCCACAGAACGGGCGACCGGATAACACAGGGCCAGCCAAATCAGGGCCACGGTCGAGATAGCTATGGTCACACGACTACCACCCATCCATCTGTCCTTCGCGCCACAATGCGCCAGAGCAATCGACCTTACCAGTGGCGGTACCAGTCCACCTGGACGGCCTGATGACCGTCTCCTTCGGGCTGGCAGTTATTCGTGTCAAAGTGCAGATCGATCACTTCGGAATCCACCCTCACGTATTCGTCGGGGCCGGTTTGCCAGTCCCAGACAGCCATGTGGAATACCACGTCGATGGGGTGGTCGATGCCCAGGGCGAAATCGTACTGGCCGGGTCCATAATCCAGACCTATGCCTGACACGAGGGACAGGACATCCACGCCCCCGTCGTTCCAGAATCTGACCCGCAAGCCGTTGACGGCTGAGCTGTCGCTGGCGTTCTTTATGTTGCTCCTGGCTACCCCCACGAAACCACAGTTAGGCCACCACTGCACAATCTCGGCGGTGAACTGGTGTTGCTGCTCTGGAGCCGGTTGTTCCTGGTCTGGAGGGGGTTGCTCCTCGGCGGGCGGCGGCTGTTCAGCAGGCGGCTGTTCGGCAGGCGGCGGCTGTTCCTGGACCGGCGCTGGCGTGGGCGGCGGCGGGACGTTCTCGCCGGGGGCAGGGATCATCAACTCCTGCCCGGTGCGAATCCTGCTTCGGTCGGCAAGGCCATTAGCGCCCATAATAGCCTCCACCGTTACTCCGTACCTGGCGGCGATGCCCGACAGAGTTTCACCGGCCTGCACCACGTGCACGGTAGAGATCGGCGCCTCGGTGGGAGGCGGCTCGGTGGGGGCCGGAGGCGGCTCGGTGGGCAGGGGAGTGTTGGTCGGGATGGGCGTATCGGTCAGCGGTGGAAGCGGGGTATAGGTTGGAGTCACGGTGAAGGTCGGTTTAGGGGTATTGGTGGGCGGGGGAGGCACCGCCTGAGCCTGGGCCTGCTTCCGGGACAGCAGGCGGCAAACGCTACACCCCAAAGAGCTGATCATAACCAACACGGCTACGATTATGACCACCTTAGATCCGTTCTTCATTAAACAGCGTCTCCTTTCCCCTGAGATGCGGTATCATCTTTTCTTAAATCCTATCCAGCTTTCTTAAATCCTATCCAGAAAGCTTTCTCGTTTGGATCCTCCGACGAGGTGAGGGTCACCGCATCGGAGATCTGATTGCCGCTGTCATCGACCAGGTAAATCGTCCACTGGCCTGCTACGTTGCCCGCGCCCCCCAGGTTAGCCCCGGCGTTGTATCTTCTGCCCCCCTGGGGGTTAAAGAGGGCGGCTGTGGTGGCGAAGGTCGACTGAGATGGATCGGTAATCGTTTCAAAGGAGAAGCTATTGGCAACCATCTTTACCCTGTAGCCGGGCAGCACGTTGTCGCCGTCGTGGACGTAAAAGAAGAAGGCCAGGTAGTTATTCTCGGTGTACCAGGTTTTGGGGCCCTCGCTCTCGAAAGGATATTGGGGCGCAGGGGGGGCGGTCGGCGGCGGGCAGCCGTTGGACTCGGCCGGACCGGCCTCCTGGGGGCACTGGTCCACGTCGTCGGTCAGACCATCTCCGTCCGTATCCTTTTTTGCTGGCGGGGGCGGGGGACGAGGCGTATCTGTGGGCGGGATGGGTGTATCCGTAGGCGGGATGGGCGTGTTGGTGGGGATGGGGGTGAACGTCGGCGTGTCGGTCGGCAGCGGAGTAAAGGTAGGTGTCGGGGTATCGGTGGGCAGTGGGGTCGGTGTGTAAGTGGGCCTGGGCGTTTTGGTTGGAGTAGGGGTTGGGGCGGCCACCCTGGCTACCAGACGGGCCAGAGCGCACCCTGAAGCGCCCACCAAGGCCAAAATCATTATCGTTACTAGCAAAATCGATTTAACTTTCACTGAACCCTCCTTTCCACAAGCTGGGCTCCTGCTCGCAAAGACAGGCGAAGAGAGAAAGACCGTCACCTCTTCGCCAGATTCTATTATACCATACTTTGCGGGGAAAGACAAAATTACGAATTGGGAAAGGGGATGTATTTCCACCTTCCGGGCAACCCGGTCTGCCGACACCAGGTCGGTGGCCTCCAGCTTCTACGGAGCCGGGGCTTGCCCACAGCCTGGACTTGTGATATGATACAGACGTAGCAGGGAAATTTCTGGTTATGGACGAGGGAGGTGTACCATGTCAGCCCGCGCATTCGAAGCGGCCTACCTGGCCCTGCTTCGGTCGGGCGAACTGGCCCGCCGGGCGCAACTGGCCTACGAACGCCTGGAAGCGTGCAACATCTGCCCCCGGCAGTGCGGCGTCAACCGCCGAGAGAGCGGCAAAGGAGCAGGGTGCAAGACAGGAGACCGGGCGGTGGTTTCCAGTTGCAACCCTCATTTTGGAGAGGAAGCGCCGCTGGTAGGGCGGGGAGGATCGGGTACGATCTTTTTTGCCCACTGCAACCTCAAATGCCAGTACTGTCAGAACTATGAGATCAGTCAGTTGGGGCAGGGACGCCAGGTAGAGCCGGAGGAGCTGGCGGCCATGATGTTGCAGCTCCAGGAAATGGGCTGCCACAATATCAATTTCGTCTCGCCCACCCACGTTGTACCCCAGATTATCGCCGGGGTGCTCATCGCCGCCCAGGCCGGCTTGCGTTTGCCCCTGGTGTACAATACGGGCGGCTACGACTCGCTGGCTACCCTGGAACTGCTCGATGGCATAGTGGATATATATATGCCTGACATGAAATACGCCGACGCTGAGATCGCCCACAAATACTCCAAGATCGAGGACTACCCCAGGCACAACCAGGCCGCCGTGAAAGAGATGCACCGTCAGGTAGGCGATTTGGCGATGGACAGGCGGGGCGTGGCCCTGCGAGGGCTTTTGATCCGCCACCTGGTGCTGCCCAATGGGCTGGCGGGCACGGCCGACATCGTGCGCTTTCTGGCCGAGGAGATATCGAAAGAGACCTACCTCAATATTATGGACCAGTACCGCCCCTGCTACAAAGCCTATGATCTTCCCCAGGTGAGCCGCCGCCTCACCTCGGAGGAATACGCCGAAGCAGTGCGCCTGGCTAAAGCGGCGGGCCTGAACCGTCTGGACAAGCGCAGGTCTTTTTTATTGCTTTGGCCGTAAACGACTGAAGTCGTTACTACAAAGTGTAGTGATAAGGTGTAGTGACGACTTCAGTCGTCCGTTGGAGAAAGTAATTACCGGGAGCGATGGCTAATGGAAGGACGCCTGATCGTCACCGATATCGACGGCTGCCTGACGGCGGGAGAGGGCCAGCCTTTGCTCTACCCCCTGTTCCAGACTTTGACCGACCTGAATCAGCGGGCGCGTAGAGGAGAGGCTGTCCCGGCCATCACCCTGTGCACCGGGCGGCCCACCGCCTACGTGGAGGGGATAATGCAGGCCATAGCCGGCTTCCTGCCAGCCGTATGCGAGCACGGGGCCATGCTTTACGTGCCGCAGGGCCACCACTTTCTATACCACTCTTCTCTGGGCGAGGACTCCCGCACCGCCCTGGCCGAGATCAAGGCCGCGCTGGAGCGGGAGGTGGTGGAGGCCGGGGTGGGTTATTTGCAGCCGGGCAAAGAAACTTCGCTCACCATTTTTCCTATAGGGCCTATAGGCAAGACCAGCCTGGAACCGTTGCACAATCGTCTGGTGGAACTGGTAGCCCGCACCGGCGCTCCCTACGAGGTGGCAGACACATTTTCCTGCGTCAACCTCGTCCCCAGGGAGTTGAATAAAGGCCAGGGGGTGCGCTGGCTGGCTGAAATGACCGGCATTCCCCTGGCTCAGATGGCCGGCATCGGCGACTCCGACAGCGACCTGGCCTTTTTACAGTTGGTGAGCGCCAGCGCCGCCCCTGCCAACGCCACCCCCACTGTGCGTGGGGCGGTGGACTACGTATCGCCCTGCTCGAACGGCGAGGGCTTTATGGACATTCTGTCCCACTGGGGCCTTCCCACTCTCCCTCTCACTTCTCGATGATGGGCTGGCAGCTTTCCACAGGCAATTGCACTCTGACCTTCTCTCCCTGGGCAAGCTCCAGTTTTCTATCGGTCTGCACCCGCAAAGTCAGGCTTTGTCCCAGGTGAACGCGGTAATCGATTTTATCGCCCAGATAGGTACAATGATAAACCATTCCCTCAAAGACGTTCTCCCCGCCTTCACCTCCCGTCGGTAGGAGCCTGATGTCGTTGGGCCGGATGAAAACCAGAAGCCTCTGCTCTGGCTGCATGTCCGGCGTCGCGGGCACGGTGAGTTGTAAGTCGCCCACGGCGATGACAGCCCGCTCCGCCCCCGCTCCGATGGAGATGACCTGTCCCTCCAGAAAATCGGACAGGCCGATGAAGTCGGCCACGAACCGGGAGCCAGGCCGCTCATAGATGTCGTGGGGAGTGCCTACCTGCTCGATGCGCCCCTGGTTCATGACCGCCACCCGGTCGGAAAGGGCCAGGGCCTCGGCCTGGTCGTGGGTGACGTACGCGGCGGTGATGTCCAGCCGGGTGACCAGGTCCTTGATCTCAAAGCGCATCTCCTCCCGCAGCTTGGCGTCCAGGTTGGAGAGAGGTTCGTCCAGGAGCAGCACCTTGGGACGATAGACCAGGGCACGGGCCAGCCCCACCCGTTGCTGCTGTCCCCCGGAGAGCTGACGAGGATAGTGCTTCCCGTACTCCTCCATTCTGATCAGTTGCAGGGCTCCTTCCACCATCTGGCGACGTTCTGCTTTGGGCAGGTTCCTGATCATCAGAGGGAAATCCACGTTCTCGAAGACGGTCATGTGGGGGAAGAGGGCAAAACTCTGGAAAACCATGCCCAGTTCTCGCTTGTGGGTGGGCACCTCGGTCACGTCCTGGCCGTCGATGAACACCTGCCCTTCGTCCGGGGTGATGTGGCCGGTGATGCTCCGTAAAGCGGTGGTCTTGCCGCAGCCCGAAGGCCCCAGCAGGGTCATCAATTCCCCATGTTTTACCCCTAAGTTGATGCTATCGTTAGCCACGACTTGGCCGAAGTGTTTGGTGACGTTCACCAGTTCGATCATATGTTCTGTCATGTTTATACCCCTTTAAATCCTCCTACCAGTTTCTCCGGTTGCACCTGGCGTTGTATCATAAACAACACAATCAAAGATGGAATCACCAGGATCATCGACATCGCAGAGGTTACCTCCCAGTAGCCTTCTCCCACCGCCAGATAGGTTCTGATGGGCAGCGTGACCGTGTTGGGGCCATAGGTCAGCAGGGTCAGGGTGAATTCGTTGTAAGAGGTGGTGAAGGTGAAAATGATGGAGGACAGGATGCCCGGCAGGATCAGAGGCAGAACGACGTGGAAGAAGCTGCGGATGGTGTTGGCTCCGCAAACGCTGGACGCTTCCAGCACCCGCTCGTCCAGGCCCTCGAAGGTGGAGGACAGCACCAGGATGGCATACGGGGCGCAGATGGTCACATGCGCCAGGGCCACGCCGTAGTGCTTGTTGATCATGTGCAGGCCGTAGAAGATGCGGGCCACCCCCAGGGCGTAGCAGATGGGCGGGATCATGCGCGGCAGCAGAATAATGGACAGGATGAGTTCCTTGCCGGGGATGTTCCGCCGACCGAGCGCCCAGCCGGTAGGGATGGCGATCAGGGTGCTGGCCGTCACCGCCAGAGCAGCGATGATCAGGGTGTTCTTGGTGATTTCGGGAATTTTCGCCACCTCGACGGCCCATTTGTACCAGTCCAGGGTCAGTTCAGGCGGCAGCCAGCGCTGCCCGAACCAGCCCTTGCCCACCGATTTGACCATGATGATCAGGAAGGGCGAGGCGACGTACAGAAAAAAGCACCACAAAAAAGTGTAGATCAAAAGTCTTCTGGCGCTGAGAAGGGATTGCAAGTATTTTTTCATGCGGCTGATCTCCTCTTCATCTTCGACGAAAATTTAGCACATAATCCCGCGTAAGCGCTCGATCGTGAAGTAATGTTACAAAAAGCTTTCTTACAAAGTGAAAGCTTGCTCTTTCTAATTCGATCTTAATATCTTCTAAATTCATATGTTTGGGATAAACTGAAATTAGAGCGTCAGGTTTTGCAATCCTGTAAACTTCTGTTAATAATTCCTTCCTGCCCGTTGCTGTGAAATAGTAGGAATGTAAAACGTCATAAAGTAAAATAACGTCCATAGATTCATTTTCCAATGGAATTTTCAATTCTCCAGATGTCTCTATTATTTGTACATTTTTAAGTTTCTCCCGTTCTGCCCTCCGCCTTACTTCGTGTAAATAACTTCTACGCTGATCCAAGGCATATACCTGGCCTTTGTCGCCAACTATTCTCGCCGCAGGAATCGTGTAATAGCCAGAGCCGCAGCCAAAATCCAATACAATCTGGCCCTGCCTGATCCCTACTTCTCTCAAAACCTTTTCGGCCTTGTCTGCGAGCCATCTATCTACATCGGTTTTCATTTTTAGTCATCTTTCTGTTAATCGAATCAGACTCGGGGTCAACATACCAAGATCAGGGTTACAGAAAAGTGTAGATCAAAAGTCTTCCGGCGCTGAGAAGGGATTGCAGATATTTTTTCATGCGGCTGGTCTCCTCTTCTCGTTCTATCTCTATCGCGGTGGCTTGGATGCGAGGAATCTTTGCTTGGATGCCTCTGATTCTACATCAAGTTTCTCGTTGATTGATGAGAGTATCTGCTGTCTCGACTGCTGTGCTCTCTTCTGGAGTTCCTTTGCTTGCACAAAGTCCTGATAGATTTGTTTGCGTTCTTCATCACTCACCAGAGGAACCATTACCTCACCAAACTTTGGCCATTTGAGCCTGTGTCTGCTTATCCCTGAGGTTGTAGATAAAAGGTCGGCTCGAAGTTCTGAGGAACGAAGGACAATCCATAAGTAGACAGCATCAATCTTCGATTTGCATCTTAGCACAGTGTACTCAGAAGAAACAACGCATCCGTCTATATCCCTTGGGACGAGACCGATGGATCCCATGACAGCCCCAATATTGGAGAAGACCAGGTCCCATTCCCGTACATACTTCATTCTAGTGTACTTCAGATCTTGACCTTTGCGTGTTTCAGAAACAACACACTCACCGTCGTACTGCACACATAACAGCCAAAACTCTTTGTCTGGGTTCAGTTTCGGAATAACTTCCTCACTTCTCTCTTCCACGAACGAAGACAGGGGTTTGACATCAAATCCCTTTTCTTTCCACTTCTTTACGAAACGCCCCTGTAGCGGCAGACAATATTTGGCATCGAGCCGACCTGTCATCCTGTCTGGAGGAACAAGCCAAGGGCCAGTCTCACCCTTGAGGTATTTGTCAAAGTCGGTGACAATGCGCTCAATTTCCTCGTTTGCCTTTTCGTGCGCCTCTCTAATATCGGTAGCGGAAGCGCGCACTGTCAAATCATCAACCCCAAGGTTGACCGAAAAATCCATGAAAGCTGCTGGCTGTTCGTCTTCCATGTATTCTTTCTTTTGCAGATAGAGAACAGATGTCTTGACTCTCGCCCCTGAGCGTTGGAAAGCATCGCCAGGAAGTGAAATTACGGCGCGAATCAAGAAGTGTTTTCTGATGAAGTCGCGAACAAATCCATAGTCTTTCCCAGCTAGAATGTTATCGTCAATAATTGTCAGGAGAATCCCTCCAGGACGCAGTAGGTCATAATAACGCTCGATAAACATTGCACTAGACCGAAGCGATGGGCGGAGCTTGCCAGAGGTATGGTCGACCTTTGCAAGCTCGTATTGTTTGAGAATCCTTGCCTCGCCCGAGTTAGTCAGCTCATAGCGCATAGCGAAAGGAGGGTTGGTCAAAGCGATATCGAAAGCAAGCCCATCCTCAATAGCCTTTTTCAACTCTTCCCTGTTAAGTCGCACCTCTCTCTTCTCAGTTTCATCAGATAAAATCTCTTTATCCAATGAATCAGCGAAGTATATTCGGCTGCCGCCGTCGCCGTGCAGGTACATATTTGTCCTGGCTATTCTGGCAATTTGCGGATCAACCCCAGCGTCAATTCCATATAGATGTTCATTGGAGAGTTGGTCCGAGAGTTTTTCTTTCTCCTTCAGGGACAGGCTGCTGTTGTTACGAATCTTGTTTCTCATATCAGTCAATGCTTCGATGAGAAAACCACCGGACCCGCAACACGCATCAATTACATAGCTCATCTCTTCCCTGTCAGCTTGAAGATGTGCTAAACGTGTCATGAGCTTGACGATGCTACGTGGAGTGAAGAACTGGCCCAACTCTCGGCCGCGCATTGTCGCATTAAGGAATGTCTCGAAAAGCCGTCCGTTTAGGTCCTCGTCAATCCCAAACATATCATAATGCTCAAGGCGTCTTACCACCTCCTTAATGGTCTGTGGCCTGAGATTGATAGGCTCATCTTTTTCAAACACCCGCTTCTTTCGCTTGCGGCTTATCTCTTCCTCGATACTGTCTCGCAGGTGCCTGAACCGAATCTCGTCTATTGGGTTAGGTATTTCTTTCTCCATTGACTCAATCCAATGGACAGAGAATAAAATCGCCGCTTTTGGTAGCTTATTTCCAGACTGAAGCAACGCCTTAATGGTTTCATCCTTCCGAAGTTCTCGGTCAGCCCATAACTTCACGAACATCACCTTCACAAACTCCCAGAAGGCAGAGGAAGGGCTGCGCTTGTCCGCTTTCCAGATGTACGTGTGACAGTCGGAGAAGATACGCAGCACCCTGTCAAGGGGAGGCCGCTCAAAACGAAAATCTAGTGGCTCAACATCCTGGGCTGCTTTAGCTTGTGCGATAGCTTTGGCAGAAAGAAGGTTCTGCAGGCGTTCATACTTGACATTACCGAGTTGGAAATCCTCAAAGTTGAGTTCCAGGATGGGCGCTTGTTTGTCCCACTGATATACCCGCGTCACAAGCCCGTTGGTCAGCATAAAGAACCTCGCTGGCTTGTCTTCGAGACGACGATTTAGAAGTAGGCAGTAACTAGAGCATTGATCAACCCAGTCGTCAAGAGACTCCGTCGTTGCTTTTGCGTCGAGTATCCAACGTGGTTGTCCACCGGAAAGCAAGATATAGTCAGGTTTGTAATTTATCTTCTTGCGTCCTAGAGGGACGGCTACCTCCGAGATAGATTTCTTCGGGGCAATCTGCGAATCCTTGTATCCTAAGTCTTTGAGGAGTCGGAAAACAAAAAACTCCTCAACTGACGCCTCGTTCGAGAGATCATTTCTAGTGCAGTAGAGATTTTTGTCCTTATCTCCCTGGATAGAGTCAAATAGGGTCTTGCGAGGCAATTTCTTGGCCTCTACTTTTTTGACCATCCTTTTGTTCCCTCCTGGCGGTAAAATCCCGCCCTTTGTGAACCTACCTCTACCTCGACACCGCCGGTCTCCTCAGAATCCTCATGTACAATGACAAAAAGACCACCTGCAAGATAGCCATGATGACGGCGATGGCGCTGGCCGCCGACCAGCGCGGGGGGCTGAAATTGATCTGACTGTAAAGGGCCACGGACAGAGGGCGATAGTTGCCGCCGGTGATGAGCGGGATGCTGAAGGCTCCAAAAGCAGTCATGAAAGTCAGCACCGAACCGGCCAGGATGCCGGGCATGATCAGGGGCAGCACCACGTAGCGGATGACCTGCCAGCTGTTGGCTCCCGCCACCGAGGCGGCCTCCTCGATGCTGCGGTCCAGGCCCTCCAGGGTAGACAGGGTGGTCACCGCCGTATAGGGGAAATAGTGCCACAGGTAAAAGATGATCAGGCCAGGGACGGTGTAGTTCACGCGCGCAGGCTCCTTGACAAAAGGCACCACCTGCACCAGAAAGAGGTTGATCCAGCCATTGCTGGCCCATATAAGAAGCAGCCCCAGAGCGCCGATCAGACCGGGCACGGTGATGGGTACCAGGATAGCCAGCCGGAAAAGGCGATGGCCTCTGACTTTTTCGCGCAGGGCCAGGGCCAGAGGCACGCTGAGCACCACGGAGAGCAGCGTGGACGAAACGGCCAGCACAAAAGTCAAAACGACCACTTCTCGAAAACTGGCCTTTCCTAAGACATTAATGTAGTTCTCCACGGTCCAGCCGATGTCCTGTCTCTCTGGTCGCAGGCTCCTGACGACCGTTACCAGCATGGGATACAGAAAAAGGCCAAAGAAGCCCAGAAAACCCGGAGCCAGCATCAGCAGGGTGATCAGAAAACTCCTGCGCCTCTTTAACCAATTTCCCATCTTCGTCTCCCTTTTCAAGCCACAGAGAGCACAGAGGACTTAGAGAAAGAGTCTTT
>DAOULT010000160.1:0-1889 GCA_034417895.1 Anaerolineae bacterium
CTCTTCATAGGGTATCTTGCGCCCCTCCCTCACTTCTTTTTCGGCCCGCAGCAGCTTAAATCTGCTGCGGATTGCCACTTCGTCCTCCCTTCTTTCTGAACCAGAACAAGGTAGAAGAATACGCCCAAGTTCTGGATCAGCTTCCGCCGGTAGACCTCTTCGAGGAAAGCGGCAGGCTCTACCTGGGCGACGGCGCTGGAGCGCGCGGCCCTTGCCAACGCCAAGCATGGCATTCCATTGACCAGAGCAGAGAAAGCCAGGGCGGTGAAGAGGCTGCTGAAGATACATTCTGAGTGGAGCGACCGGCGCATTGCTGAGGGCCTGGGCGTGGACCATCGTACAGTGGGTCGTTATCGTGAGAAAATGGCAGGTGGGGAAATTCCCCACCTGAATACCCGCCAGGGCGCAGATGGTAAAACCTACCCGGCCCAGGCCGAGCCAGAGACCCGTCCTGTGGCCGTCCGTGAGCACATCAGGGAGATACCGGTCAGGCAGAATGGCAACCACGTAGCCACCATCGCCGTGCCCGAAGAGGCTGAGCCGGACGACATCGAAAGAACCGAAAGCGGCGACTACGCTTACCGGGTCAACGGCCAGGTGGTGGGCTACGCCGACAGCTACGTGGAAGCTTTGGAGCGAAGAACGCAGGCTGTCTCCAGGATGGCAGAGAGCGCTTCATTTGAAGAGTGTTCCGAGCCTACGGGACTAAATCTCGATATTCCCGGCCAGGGCCACCAGATCGACATGGCAAAGGTGGCCGAGAAAGCCAGCGCCATCTTCAAAGAGAGAAACGTAGCAGAAGGCAAGGAGTATCTGAACCCTAAAGATGGCGGCGATGTCTACGGCCCCGACGACGTGGAGAACATCCTGGAGGCCGTATGGAGTGTGGCGGTTGAATTGGGCCAGCCAACAGGGGCAGGAGGAGAGCGAGCGGCCCATCTCTCCGATAAGGCAGTTCTACAGCGCCCTGCGAGCGCTTACGCCATCCAGCGGGGCGCGCTGTGGCTGAAGCCAGACGAAAAAGCTGGAGCATCGCAGGGGTGAGGAGGAGGGAAGCGAACCATGAGCACGGGAGCAACCGACATTGACTTCTCGACGGTGGCCGCTATCGCCACCGAGCGGTATAACCAGGCGTTGAGGGAAGCGGGCCGCGAAGATGCTGTATCCAGGTGGCCCACTTACAGCCCTGCTGACGCGATGTACATTCTGGCCGCTGCTGTCGAGGCGAACGGTACGCCGGGGCAGGATGTAACAGATATCCTGGCCTGTCTTGAAGAGACGAGAGCAGCTTTGAAGCGGGCAGATCGGGAGTTTCACAGGTTGCTGCAAGACGATCCATATTCTCCTGAGCTTGACGGCGTGTGGCTGGGCCGGGAGGCCCTCCGCAAGAGGCTGGAAGGCGCTGAGGAGATCGCCCGCATCGTGTCAGGAGCGGAGGCTTCGTCGTGACTATCGCCACCCACGTCATTCCCGATTGGAAGCTGCTGCCGAAGGTGCAGGTCTACGTCTGCGCCGTGTGCGGCGGCCAACTGGAGCAGGTGAACCCCGATGAGGGAGAAACCTGCTGGCACGACCCGGAAGTGCGCTGCTCCGTCAACCCTGACCACGACGGCATCATCACGCGGGGCAGGTGGCGCCAGTATGGGCCAGTTCTGGAGGCCGACCAGGTTTTGAGGGCTTATCCCTGGCTGCGAGAGCAGGTGATGGGGCCGCCGCCCACCAGAGAGCAATTCGAGGCGAACGTCCGCCTGCTGCGGGGAGACCCGGACTTTGAAGGGTTCGACTGAAAGGAGAATGTCATGCCGATCAACGACTTGATAAAAGGAAGCGAGTTGAGATTCGAGCGTCTGGGCAGCATCCGCCTGGGCGTGAAGGAGCCAGTCCTGGAC
>DAOULT010000161.1:0-9218 GCA_034417895.1 Anaerolineae bacterium
GGCTATTACCAGATGTCGAAGATGGTAGACGGTGAGTGGGGTACTGTTCTGAATTGGGAACAGTCGCCTTACATCGAAACCGGGGAACAGACCAACCGCCTGATGGTGATCTGCGATGGCCCCCAGATGAGCCTGTACCTCAACGGCCATCTGCTGGCCGAAGCAGAAGACACCTCCCTCAGCGAAGGAGCCATCGGCCCTATGGCCGGCACCTTCGATTTGCCCAACCTGCACATCGCCTTCGACAACCTCAAGGTGTATAGCCTCGACGCCCCGGAGGTAGAGGCCCTGACGGGCGGTGGTATATCCAGCCCGACCCCCCCTGCCATCTCCTTCCCCGGCCTGACCCCTACCGCTATCACCTTCCCTGGCCTGACGCCTACCTCGCCGCCAGGCACTCCCCTGCCTGCTAACATCATCTTCTACGACGACTTCAGCGACAACAGCAATAACTGGCCTACGGCGCAGGGCGTGTACGTTGAGGATGGAGAGTATCACATCTACGACCCCGATCCGAACCGTAGCTATCAGGCTCAGACCACGGCCACAGGATTCCTCGCCGATTTCGTCTATGAGGCCAGGCTCAGGAAGGTTGAGGGGCTGGATAAGTACGGCTATGGGGTAGCTTTCCGCATACAGGACGATAAAAATTACTACGTCTTCGCCGTGACCGGAAACGGCTTCCACAGATTCCTGAAGCTGGAGGATAACGGCTGGGAGTATCTCACCGAGTGGACCTTAACCGAAGAGATCAATAAAGGCGAGGCCACCAACGTGCTGAGGGTGGAGGCCCAGGGCTCGAGCTTTGATTTATACGTCAACGATCAGTACATGACCACCGTGCAGGATTCTCTTTTCAGCGAGGGCTACATAGGTCTGTGGACTGGCGGAGGCGTCCACTCCGCCTGCGACTACGTGCAGGTTTCGGAGAAGTGAGCAGACGCGAATTTTGGTCGCGGATTTCACAGATTGATGAGAAGCGGGCTTAGAACAGTCATCCCTGTGTTGTGTCTGGCCCTGTGGTGGTCAGGAATGACGGCAGGGGCCTGGCGCTTCCCAGTCGCCAGTCCCCTGGAGGCAGCCAACCCTTTTCTGCGCAAGCCTTTCAGCGGTTCCTACCCGATCACTTCGTATTTCGACCACCACTTCCCCAACATGGACTGGGACGATCAGGTGGTCATTAACAGCGGCCTGCAAGCCAACGCCATCGACGGCATTATCGACCGCGGCCCTATTTTTCAGGGCGGCTACTGGGCGCCCGACCTCAACGAACACATCTACTACGACGGACACGACGCCTGGGACTACGGCACCGGGGCGGGTAAAACCATCCTGGCCGCCGCCGATGGTAAGGTCATCTTCGCCGGAGAGATAGAGTCCGGCTGCGCTGTTCCGGCCAAGATGGTCCTCATCGAGCACGCCGCTGGCTATCAAACCCTTTACCTGCACCTGGACGAGGTCGCCACCAATCCAGGGCCGGTGTTCAAGGGGCAGCCCATCGGCATCAGCGGCTCTACGGGGTGTGTGACTGGCCCGCACCTTCATTTTGCCGTCCGGCACAACGGCTACGACACCGACCCCTATGGCTGGCAAGGGCCGTACCCGGACCCGCTGCTGGCCTATTCTGGCGAACAGTCCATCTGGCTGTGGGAAGAAGAGGGGCCCGCCCCGCCAGATGGTCACCTCATCTCCCCGCTCCGGGCCTCTTCCATCAACGGGCCGGTGACCGTCACCGTCGAGGCTGAAGACCCGACCCAGAACATCGCCGCCGCCATCTTCTACGCCTGGCACGACGACGACTGGCACGAGATCGGACTCGACAGCGACGGGCGCGACGGCTGGAGCGTGCTCTGGGACCCGGCTGAAGAGGATAATGAAGTAGAAGATCAGAACGATGTATGGTTTCACGCCTGGCTGTGCGACGACGAAGGCCGCTGCAATACCGGCCTGGATATTGTAACCGCTGTGACCCTGGACCGGGCGCCGCCCCTGGGCCGCATCGTGTTCCCCTCGTCGGGGGCGACCGTCAACGACAAGGCGGCCATCTCCTTCGAAGGCCGCGACGAGCGGAGCGGCACGGCTCACGTTGAGTTCTACGCCGGCTACGGGAACATCTGGCGCCAGATCGGAGTAGATGATAGCAGGCAAAACGGCTGGAGCGCGGTCTGGGATGCCTCAGAGGTGCAGCCCCAGGAGGATGTAGCTTTTATGGCCCGTGTCTGCGACCGGGCGGGCAATTGCAACCACCACGTCGAGACCGTAACGGGCGTCAGGCTGGATAAGGACATGCCGGGCGGGGCCATCGTCTGGCCGCCCGCAGATTGGGCCACCGCCGAGGACGTGATAACCGTTACTCTGGAGAGCAGGGGCGATCCGGCCAGGGTGGTTTTCCTGGCCCATTACGATGGCGAGTGGCAAGAGATCGGGACGGACACGGAGGGCCAGAACAACGAACGCTCGCTGTGGAGCGTGGTCTGGGACGTGTCGAAGATACGCGACCAGAACGACCTCCGATTTTGCGCCCGGGTCTACGACCAGGCTGGCCGTTACAACGACGCCCTGGCAGTGGTCGGCGGCGTTATCCTGGACACCACGCCGCCCGCTGGCTCTATCGCTTCTCCGAGGCACGGGGCCTTTGTCAACGGAGATCAGGTGGTCAGAGCGCAGGCCAGCGACCGAGGCAGCGGGGTGGGCAGGGTAGTCCTCTACGCCGGGTACGACGACGCCTGGCACGAGATCGGGACGGACACAGACGGCCAGGACGGCTGGGGGGCGAACTGGGACGTTTCTGGAATACAGGATCAGGAGGACGTATGGTTTAAGGCCGACCTCTACGACCGCCTGGGACACTATGCCTGCACCGAGACGATGACTGGCGTGACGCTGGACACTACCCCGCCCGAGGGCCGTTTTATCTCTCCCCCACCGAAGGCCGCTGTTCAAGGCCCCATCACCCTGGCCCTGGAGGCCAGCGATGACCTGAGCGGTCTGGATCGGGTCATCTTCTACGCCGCTTACGGCGGACGCTGGCACGGCCTGGGAGCCGACGCCAGCGCCGAGGGTGGGTGGAGCCTGGTCTGGGACTGGACACAGGCCGCTCCCCAGGAAGAGGTGGTCTTCACTGCCTGGGTCTACGACCGGGCCGGTAACCACACCCAGATCGAGCTGCTGACCGGCGTGAGGCCGGGCGAACTGACCACCAACCTGTTTCCCCCCTTCACAGCCAGGACGATCCTTTTCTGGCTACCCTAAATTGGAGGAATCAAGACGATGAAAAATGTAAAGCCCCGTCGAGGGAAAGGTGCCTGGCACTTTAGAAGCGCCAGGCGCCTGGCGATGGCAATTCTGATCCTGGCAACCGTCCTGGTCTCGGCTTGTGGAGCGCAGACTGCTGCCGTCGAGCCTGGCCCTACGCCGCTCCCGCCGACGGCCACCGCAGCGCCAGAGCCTACCACCGTGCCGGCCTCAACTTTGATACAGGCCCTCTCCGACCAGTCCTTGTTGGAGTACGTGCAGGGTTTAACTGCCATCCAACCCTATTCCGGCTGGCGTAGCCCAGGCAGCGAGGGAGAGCGTGAAGCTCTGGACTACGTGGCCGCAGTGCTGGACTCCTTCGCCAATCTCAAGGCTATGGGGTTGACCATTGAGCGGGAGGAATTCAACATCCCCGTAGCCACCGAGATATGGGAAACCGCCCTGGATATCTCGGTGCAGGGCAAGACCTGTCATATCCCGGCTGATGGTTTGTTGGGCATGATAAACGTCCCCGAACTGGCTAAAAATTTCGACTCCGACGGTCAGTCAGGAGATACGGAGCGCAACCCCCTTTCGGCCAGCGGCCCGGTTTTTGTCATCGACAGCCGAGAGGCTCTCATTGCCCTGGCCCCGGCAGCCCCAGAGGATCCAGAGGCTCCAGAGACTTCGGAAGAATCAGAGCCGCCCAGGGACCTGGCTGAGGTGAAAGGTAAAATCGTGTTCATCGACTACGCCGCCCTCGACCCCTTCACCGTCTACGAAGCCGAGGAGATGGAAAGCATCTTCAACGCCTGCCAGGCCCTCGTAACCAACCAGGCGGCGGGAGTGGTGTTGGTTACTCGCTTTTCCACGGAGATTGGGCAAAGCCACGGCACTCTGGCCCAGAGCTACACCCCTTTTCACCTCATTGAAAAAGAGTTCTCCGTCCCTATACTACTGGCCCGCGTGGAGGATTTTGAGGAGGCGGGCCTGAAGAACTGGAAGGATATGCCAGACATCGAAGAGGCCAGGATGAGCGTCGATGCCGACGTTTTGGGGCCTGCCCGTTCGGCCAACCTGGCGGCTGTCGTCCCTGGCCGGGATGAAACGGCGGCCCTGATATTAGGAGCGCACATCGACAGCGTGGACAATCCAGGCGCTTTGAACGACGCCAGCGGGGCGGCCATCTTGTTGGAAATAGCCCGTATTTTTGACCAGGCCAGCTTTCAGCCCCAGATAAGCATCTATCTCGTCTGGTTTGGCAGTAAAGAGCCTGGTCTTTACGGTTCGTACCAGTTCATCTCTACCCACCAGGAGCTTATGGACCGCGCCCTGGCTATGATCCAGCTCGACAGCCTGACCAGGCCCCTGGACGAACTGCCGGGCCGCATCGATCTGCTCAGTCGCTCGTACTTTTACTTTGGCGAGGACTCATTGCCCCTGGCCGACTACGTGCTCAACATAGCAGCCCACAGGGACATCCAGGCCGGAACCTACGACGCTCACGAAGCGGTCACCGATAACGCGGGCTTCAGCGGCTACAACGTGCCTAACGTACAAATGGTTTACCTGGACGTGGCAAAAGCCGAGGAAGCGGTTGAGAGCCGCGATTACGCGGGCAGCTACTATTCTCCCTACGACACCGTGACCCTGGTAGAAGAGCAGATGGAGAGCTTCCATCAAATGGCCGAACTGACCCTGGCCGCTGTCCTGGACCTGGCCGAGACGCGCCGGGAGTTGCGCCGCTACATCCTGCCAGGCAAAAAGGCCGTTTTCGTGGGCAGCCAGACCGAGGACCCACACATGACGCCCGCCGGGTTTCCCTATCTGGGCCAGGCTTTGGCCTTGAAGGATTTCGACGTGCACCTGATCCCCTACGGCACGCCCGTCAGAGATGAAGACCTGGCCGACGCCGACCTGGTTGTCGCCTTGCCGGTGGTAGATTACACCTCTGAAGAAGGGAGCTACGATGCTGGCTGGTCAGAGGAGGAGATCGACGTCCTGGTGCGCTACGCCGAGCGGGGAGGTTTTCTGGTGCTGACCAACAGCTTCCATCGTCTGATAAACGAGAACGCCATCCAGGAGGAGAACGAGGACTGGCCCGACGTGAACGACCTGGCTAAACGGTTCGGGGTTGACTACCAGGGGCAGGTCATTGCCGCCGCCTCCGACGAGATCGACACCGAGCAGCACCCCGCCATGACCGGCCAGATGTATATGGAATTGGCCGTAGGCAACACCTTGTATTTCACCATGACTCTGGGCACGGTGCTGGTCAGGGCCAGAGGAAAACCCGCCGTCGGCCTGGTGCCCTACGAACGCCAGGGCGGAGAGGTGTTGGTGCTGGGCGATCTGGGAATGCTTTCATCCTCGGCGTATCCCGCCAATGACGATTTCTGGCTCAGTCTGGCCGATTACGTGCGGCGCAGAGGAGAGCAATGAAGTGCCAGGTACCTGGGTTCTTACTCTCGGTTACGGAAACTAAGCCGCAGCGGGGTCCCCAGGAAGCCATATCGCGCCCGTAATCGATTCTCAAGGTAGCGTTCGTAGGAGAAATGGACCAGGCGGGTATCGTTCACGAAGAAAACAAAGGTGGGAGGGTCAATCGCGGCCTGAGTAGCGTAGTAAAACCGGAGACGTTTGCCCCATTTGGAGGGCGGAGCGTGTCGGGCCACCGCCTCCCGGACCAGGCGGTTTAGCGCCGCGGTAGGGACGCGCACCAGGCGCTCCTCCTGGACGTGCAGGGCGGTGGGAATGACCTTGTGCGCCCGCTGGCGGGTCAGGGCCGAGATGAAGAGCACCGGCACGTAGTCCAGGAACTTGAGGTCAGCGCGGATGCGCCTGGTGTATTCATCCATAGTGTAGGTATCCTTCTCCACCAGGTCCCACTTGTTGACCACCACCACCACGCTTTTGTGCTCTTCCAGGATATAGCCGGCGATGTGGGCATCCTGGGCCGTGACCATCTCGGTGGCATCGACGAGCAACAGCACGACGTCGGCGCGGTTGATGGCCCGCAAAGCTCTGAGCACGCTGTACTTCTCCACCCCAGATGCGATCCGTCCCCGTCGTCGGATGCCCGCCGTGTCGATGAGCACCAGAGACATCCCCTCCCACTGGAGAAAAGTGTCGAGGGCATCGCGGGTGGTGCCCGGAATCTCGCTGACGATAGCCCGTTCCTGCCCCAGAAGGGCGTTGAGGAGGGAAGACTTGCCTACGTTGGGCCGCCCCACGATGGCGATCTTGAGGGCCTCTGCTTCCTGTTCCTCCTTCTCAGGGGGAAAGGAAGCCACCACCTCGTCCAGCAGATCGCCGGTACCGGTGCCGTGCAGGGCAGAGATAGCCCAGGGATCGCCCAACCCCAGAGCGTAAAACTCGACAGCCATCTCCCGGCGTTCCCGATTATCGGCCTTGTTGGCTGCCAGCAACACCGGCTTGCGTGAACGCCGCAACACCTCGGCCACATCCTGGTCGCTGGTCGTCAGACCGTCCTTAACGTCGACCATGAAGATTATGGCATCAGCCTCAGCGACGGCTATCTCCGCCTGCTCTCGCACCTGTTCCACGTACATGGCAGAAGACACGGAAAGGGGAGCCTGTGGCCTGGAGCTGGCCTTTCTTTTCCTTTCCCTGCCCTCTCGGCCCTTGAGCAGAGGTTTTTTCTTTCTGCCTCTGGCTTCGGCCTCTGTAATTTCCATTCCTCCCGTGTCCACCAGGGTAAAGGGGATGCCGTTCCACTCGGCTTCGGCGTAGAGACGATCGCGGGTGGTGCCGGGCACGTCCTCGACGATAGCCAGCGGACGACCTATCAGACGATTGAAGAGGGTCGATTTGCCCACGTTGGGCCGCCCCACGATGGCTACGATGGGTTTAGCCATTATTTCTCACCTCCCGACCCTGACAGGGAGTAGGGAGCAGGGATTGGGGAATAGGGAGTATCAGTTGGCATCGGCGTAGAGGTTGAGGTAACTGCCGGGGTAGCGGTAAAGGTGGGGGTATCGGCCGGCAGGGCCGTAGAGGTTGGGGTCGGGGTATCGGTAGGAATAGGGATCACGTCTACCTCAACGGTTTCGGGCAAGATGCTTTCGGCCCTGATACCCTCTGGAGCCACCACCCTGGGTTTGACTTTATGGGTGCCGACGTCCAGGCCGGACAGGTCCAGGATGACCTGCACATCTCCCGGTTTCAGGGCGTCCATCTGGGGCATAGGGCCGGCCAGGATGACGTCCACGGCCACAGGGGAGGGCGCGGCTTTCAGGCCCAGGGCCAGCCCCTCAATGGTCAACCTCCGTCTCATCGTCAGGCCACTCTCCAAAGCGGTGACGCTGACTGTGACCGCAATGTTTTGCTGTTCGCCGAGCAAGGAGACCCCTTCGGGCAGGGCCAGAGGCACCCGGGCCACAACGTCGGCGCTGGCTCCCCCGACTTCGATGGGCATGGTCGCCAAGTAGCCGGGGATGTTGGCGATATCCCACGGTCGGCCAACCACCGTCACAATGGAAGGATCGACAGAGACGTTGCTGATACGATAACCGGAAGCCACCTGGCCTTTCAAGATGACCCTGACGGATACGTCCTTGTAACCCACCCTCTGCTCGATGGGCACCTGCACTTCAGCTTTGGGCGGCTCGATGCTCACTCCATCTACGGTCTCGCCCTGGGCATTCCGCGCCACCAGGGTAATCCATCTTTCTATACTGGTCTTCGCCCCCCGCAGATAGACGTCGGCCACCACCGTCATGACCTGATCGACCGCCGACACCGGCCCACTGACCCTGGCTTTGTCCGGCGTCACAGTGGGCGTCTTGTAGATGTGGCCCAGCGGGGCATCGTCCATGACGTTAGGAATTATCCCCACCTCCTTCTCCTTCGCTTCCTCCAGGCGGATGGTGGTTTTGATCGGTTGCCACTCTACAATCCTGACTGCCGGATCAGAGCATTGAACCTGCACCTTCACGTCTTGGATTTTGGCCGACAACCCCTTCAAATCAACCCAGGCCCGGAAGCTACTGGCGCTGAGGTTGTTCCAGCTACTCTGGGGAGCCTGCAAGACCAGCCGCGCCCGGTCGGTGACATTACCCACGACGATCATGCTTTCGGGTTTATTCAGTATCTCGATGGGGATGGACTCCGGGAATCCCCGTTGCACGCTGGGGTTTTCCTCGTTAGTAGCCACCGCCCAGACGATAATCGCCAAAGCCAGAGCCAAAACCATTGACCCCAGCCTGTTCGTAAGGCTATGCCACACGTTACACCACCAAAATATGATCCATCAACTACCAGCCCGGCCCGCCATCACCGCCCCCATCGCCGCCGCCTCCTTCGTCCCAGTAAAACAAACGTGACTCGCTGACCAACCCTAAACTTCCCTCAAACACCTTCTGATCACCTTCATAATGGCCCCGGATGATAGCAATCGTCCAGGTATAGGCCCCGGCTTGCCAGGTGGTCCATTTAGCCTTGGACAGCTCGTATTCGGTCGTCTTTGACCAGTCAACGAAGGCCGACTCAGGCTGCCCTTCCGGCCTGACCTGGATATCGAAGTATTCGTCAGGCTCCAGCGCCCTTGACCATTCCCACTTCAAGACAAGAGCGCCCCCGCTGAAACGATGACCATCTTCCGGCCCCAGCAATTGGGGATTTGGAGCTGCCTGCGCCACTTCCTGGGGCGTGGGGGTAAGCGTTTCGGTATCAAGCGGCGCGGCCACAGTCTGCGGTGTATCGGTCGGAGCCGGGATCGGCGTATCCGTCGGCGTGGCGGTGTCAGTCGGGGTTGGCGTCTTTGTCGGAGCTTGGGCAGTCATGGTCGCATACACCTGACGGGCAATGGCCGTCCGAGTGGCCGCCACGTTGGGCGTATTAGTCGGGGTGCTGGTCGGCGTGGGGGTAGGCGTGTTGGTCGGCGTCGAGGTCTCAGTGGGCGTGTCGGTCGGCGTCGAGGTCTCGGTGGGCGTGTCGGTAGGCGTCGAGGTCTCGGGGGGCGT
>DAOULT010000162.1:0-47339 GCA_034417895.1 Anaerolineae bacterium
CGTTGGAGTCGGGAAGGAGCGCAGGCCGTGCTGGCTTTGCGCAGTGTTCTGCTCAGCGGACGGTGGGACGATATTTGGCCATCTTCTCACCCTCTCCCAAAAGCCGCCTAAAATCCTGGACAGACCCTCAAGCCACTTTCTGTTGACAGAGCGGCGAAGGTATGATAAAATATGAATGACCAACCTGACCTAAGAGGCAGGTTACTTTTTCCGCTTTGATTGCAAACGTGTGCAATGCCAGCCACTTGGCTACCTGGCTTTGAAGGGAGGTGATAGGTACAAATTCAACTTGACGGATCTGTCGGCAGTTTGGATAGGTATGCAGTGTTCTGCATATCACAATCACTCTTTGCAAGGGAGGAAAAAGATGCTTACCAAACGATGGATCACGGTGTTCACTATCGTGACCGTTATTCTGCTCTCACTGCCCGCCGTCTGTGGCAGCGCCCCGCTCCCCCAGGAGGTGCGGATGGTGTACATGACGGCCGGCGACGTGAACATGCTGGCCCTGGGACAGAACGTCCTGGCTCCTGAGTTCAATGAGATGTACCCCGAGGTCACGGTATCGACCATCCACACCGGCCCCGGAGATGCCGGGTCGCGGCTGATCTTTGAGAAGCTGCTGGCCGACAAGGAATCGGGCCGGGAAACAGGGGACGTGGACGTGGCTATGGTTCACCAGAAATTCATGTCCTGGGCTATGGAAGAGGACCTTCTGATGAAGTATGCGGACGAGCTGGAAACCTGGCAGTACGTCACGGCCGCAGATGCCAAAAACACTCTGGGGACGGAAATCGAAGGGTACGCCATGCCCATGTTCCACAGCCAGACCGCCCTGGCCTATAACCCGGACGAAGTCGCCGATCCGCCCACCAGCTACGAAGAGCTGGTGGAATGGGTGAAGGAGAACCCCGGCAAGTTCGGCTACAACGGCATCAAGGGCGGCATGTCTGGAGTGTCCTTCACGGTGGGGTGGGTGTACTGGAAGAGCGGCAACTACGAAAAATACGCCGTCACCGGGCCTTTCGAGGAAGCAGAGGTGGACACCTGGGAAGAGGGCCTCAAAGACATGAAGGAATTCAACGAGTACGTGACCTTCACCGCCGGCAACGTGGGCACCCTGGACGCTCTCAACCGGGGCGAGATCTCGATGGGGCCCGTCTGGGTAGACATGTTCTACACCTTCATGCTGGAAGGGAAGATGGATCCCAAGATTCGCCTGCTGCTGCCCGCACCCGGTATGCCCGGCCAGCCCATGTACTTCGTCATCCCCAAGAATGCCCCGCATCCCGACTGGGCCAAAAAGTGGGTCGAATACGTCACCAGCCCCGAAGTGCAGGGTAAGATCATCATCGAGCGCTACAACTGGTATCCGGGCATCGACGGCAAGTACGTGGAGGACGTTGCCCCGCCGGAAGCCTTCGAGCGCCTGTACGCCGATATCTCGCCTGAGACCCTGTCTGAGTATGGGTTATCGTTCCCTATCGTCGATTACTTCGACGCCATACTGGAAGCCTATGAGAAGTGGGTCATCGGTGGCTGAGGCGAAGTTGATAGAACGCCGGGAAAGGGGAGGCGGAGGATGGCTCCTCCCCTTTCTCTTAATTCTGCCGGCGGTGGGGCTGATGCTGGCCCTGTATGCTTATCCCTTCGTGTCGTCCATCTACAGGAGTTTTCTGGACAGCGAAGGGGCGCTGACCCTGGCTAACTACGCCAAGGCCTGGGAGCGTTACCATCGCGACGTTTTTTTCTCCCTGGGGGTATCGGTCCTCAGCACGGCGTTGGCCGCGGTGTTCAGTATTGCGCTGGCGGCCTATCTGAGACTGTCCACGGGGCGCTTCGCCCGCCTGATCGGGGCTGTCTACCGCTTCCCCATTTTCATCCCCTTCGTCGTGGTGGCCCAGATGATGCGTACCTTCCTGGCCCCCCACGGTCTGTTCAACATCTTCCTGGCTCAGGTGGGGCTGCTCAACATCGAGGCCCCTTTCCAGTTTTTCAACTGGAAAGGGTTGACCTTCGGGTTCGTGTGGAAGCAGGCCCCCTTTATGACCCTGATTATCCTGAGCGGCTTTGAGATGGTGGACGACTCGTACATCGAGGCGGCCCGCAGCGTCGGAGCCAGGCTGCCCCAGGTCATTGTCAGAATCCTGGTGCCCATGAGTCGGGCCACCATCTCGGTGGCCTTGATCCTGGCCTTCACTTCCATTGTGGGGACGTTCACCCTCCCCTACATGTTGATCGCCGGCGAGCCGACCACCGTGACGGTGGACATCGCCCATCGGGTGAACTACTTCGGCGACTGGGGGGTGGCTAACGCGTTGGGGGCCATCACTTACCTGATGGTCTTGGCGGCGGCTGTATACTATCTCAGGTACACGGTGAGAAAGGGCATCTACGAATACCAGGAGGGACCGCCATGAGTAGAAACAGGCTGGTGATTAAAGCTCTGGAGGCCGTGGCGTTGGTCCTGTTAGGTTTTGTCATCTTTGGCCCCATGGCCGGACTGGTAATATGGTCTGTAGCTCTCAGATGGTACTGGCCTCACGTGTTGCCCCAGGTGGTGGGCCTGGATTACTGGCGGCAGGCGCTGGGGTTGGAGAAAAGCCTGGCTATCGGGGCGGTCAGCATCACCCAATCCTTTGAGACGAGCATGGTCATCGCCCTCATCGTGGTCGTCCTGGTGATGATCATCGCCACCCCGGTGGGATACGTTCTGGCGAAATACAGTCTCCCGCTGAAGAGCGCCGTCCTGCTTTTGTTCCTGATGCCCCAGGCCTTTCCGCAACAGCCCGTGTTCGTGAACTTGCTTTTGACTTTCAACAGGATCAGGTTAGCCGGAACGATCCCCGGCGTGCTGCTCGTCCATCTGATGGTCAGCCTGGTGTTTGCGGTCTGGATATCGAGCGCCGCTTTCAAATCCATTCCGCCGGAATTAGAAGAAGCGGCCCGCAGTGTAGGGGCCTCTGGGGTAACGACCTTCTTTCGGATCACGCTCCCGCTGGCCCTGCCCGGCCTGTTAGCCAGCGCCGTGTTCGTTTTTTTGACCTCGCTGGACGAGTTCACCGGCACCTTCTTCCTGGGCCTGCCCTGGGTAACTACTCTGCCCATGCTGCTGTATTCCTCCAGTGGGTACAACGTGCAGTTCGCGTCCGTCATTGCCATCGTGCTGCTCATCCCCAGCATTCTGTTCATGGTCATCATCGAGCGCTTTCTCAAGGCCGAATACATCGGCGGGATGGGAGTATAGTATGAAAATTTTCACAAAATTATAACCACAAAGAGCGCGAATGACACACAGATTTTATATTTTGTGCTCTTTGTGTGCTTTGTGGTTGACAGAGAAAAAATCTTTTTCTCTGTGCCCTCTGTGGCTTGAACACAGACGCGGCCAGCTTTTGAGACGTAATGAAATCGAGGGAGGGAATCTGGATGCCTGGCCTGAGCCTGACGAACCTGTCGAAGCGATTCGGTAAAACGGTAGCCATTCAGGATATCAACCTGGAGATTCAGGATGGCGAGATCATGACCCTGTTGGGACCCAGTGGATGTGGGAAGACCACCACCTTACGTTGCATCGCCGGTCTGCTCAGACCGGACCGGGGGGAGATCTACCTGGGTGAAGAACGGATGACGGACCTGTCCCCGGAAAGGCGCGGGATCGGTCTGGTGTTTCAGAACTATGCCCTCTGGCCCCACATGACAGTCTACGGGAATCTGGCCTTTGGCTTGCAGTTGAGAAGGGTTTCCAAAGGGGAAATCAAAAAAAGGATAGGCGAAGCATTGGAGATGGTCAGGCTCTCTGGCTTCGAGGAGAGATACCCCCGCCAACTGTCTGGGGGCCAGCAACAGCGGGTGGCTCTGGCGCGGGCGTTGGTCATCGAGCCTGGAGTGCTCCTGCTGGACGAACCGCTCAGCAACCTGGACGCCCAACTCCGGGAAGAAATGCGCTTTGAAATTCGAGAGCTGCAAAAGAAGCTGGGGATCACCAGCGTGTACGTCACCCACGACCAGGCCGAGGCGTTAGTGCTTTCCGACCGCATCGCCATCTTACACGCAGGCAGGCTGGTGCAGGTCGGTTCTCCGAAAGATATCTACAATCGTCCGGGCAATAAATTTGTGGCCGGCTTTATCGGCCTGACCAGCTTTGTAGAGGGGATCGTCGCCCGCCTGGAGGAAGCCGAAGGTTACGGGGTGGTGAAAACCGGGGATAATCTGGAGATCCGGGTGTGGGCCGCTGACCTGACTGCGGGTCAGAAAGTCACCCTGGCGATCAGGCCGGAGCACATCAAGCTCCACTCACACCAGGCCGCGGCCGGAGAGGCAGCGGTCAACTTGTTTGAAGGAACGGTGGTGCGAGGGGCCTACCTGGGCGACATTATCGATTATCGCATCAAGGTGGGGGAGTGGATCCTGAGAGCGCACCTGGGCACGGACAAAGCTCTAGAGCCAGGCCAGAGGGTGTGGGTCGCTTTTTCGCCTGAGCAGGTCACTTTGATGAGGCTATAGAAAATTACATCATCTTGACCACGATGTCGCTGATGATGTTGGCCGCTTCGTCGCCCCGGTCGGCGGCGTTGCTCAGGTGACGATAAATTTCCCGCAGCTTCAGCATCTCCACCACATCTTTCACGTCTTTAGCCCCCTGAAAAAGTTCGGCTACGGCTTCGCGATAGACGCTTTCCACCTGGTTCTCCAGGTCTTTGGCCCGCACGGCGTGCTCGCTGGCTACGTTGGGGTGATCCTCCAGGCGCAGCACTCCCAGGTGGATTTTGCTGGCTCCAGCCTTGAGCAGAGACACCATTTGCACCAGATGTGAATTAGGCTCCACCCCCAGCACCACCATCTCGTCCACGGTACTGTAACCGTAATCGATGATGTCATCAATAGTCCTGGAAAGGGCAAAGATATCCTCACGGTCGATGGGCGTGATGAAGGTGCGATTTAGCTCGTCGATGAGGATGCGGCGCACCTCGTCGGCCTCTTTTTCTGCCTTTTCGACCCGTTTGGCCGCGGCCTCTCTTTTGCTTCTCTTTCCCTCATTCATGAAGACTTCCAGCGCTTCCATGCCTTCCAGGGTTTTGGCTGCCTGTTCGGCTAAAAGCTGCATGAAGCGATCCGGTTTTGGTTTGAAAAGGTCTCTCAGGCCCATGATCTTCGCTCCTATGTTTTAAAAAACTTTCCAGGGCAAACCGATAAAAGGTATCAACGAGTATAACAGAGCAGCCAGCAGAGAGGTGGCAGGGATGGTTACGATCCAGGCGATGAAAATGTTAGTGGCTACATTCCAACGTACTTTGGACAATCGCTGAGCCGAACCCGCCCCCATGATGGCCGAACTGACCACCTGGGTAGTACTGACCGGGCCGCCTATCAGGGCCGCTCCCAGGATGATGCTGGCCGAAGCCAGTTGCGCGGTGAAGCCATCCACGGGCCGAATGCGGTAAATTTTGACTCCCAGGGTACGGATGAGCCGCCAGCCGCCCATACAGGTCCCTAAAGCAATGGCCGCCGCGCATAGAGCCACCACCCAAACGGGCACGAAGAAATGGGGTAGATAGCCGCCCGCCACCAGAGCCATAGTGATGAGGCCCATCGTTTTCTGGGAGTCGTTGGTGCCGTGGCTGAGAGCCAGGGTCAGCGAGGTCAGCAGTTGCGCCCGTTTGAAGAACCAGTTGATGCGGGGCGAGGCGCTCCGGGCCAGAAAAAGCACCACTTTCATCAACAGATAGCCGGCCAGCAGACCCACGATGGGGGAGCCGAACAGGATGATCAGCACCTTGAACAGACCCTCCAGGTGGACGACCTCTGGCCCGTAAGCGACCCCTACCGCCCCCAGAATACCCCCGATCAGGGCGTGAGATGAACTGGATGGCAGGCCGAGAAACCAGGTGAGCAGGTTCCAGATGATGGCGCTCAGCAAGGCGACGAAGATGACTGTAACCGTGATGCTGGAAGGATCGACGATATCGTGGCCGATGGTTCGGGCCACGGCTACTCCAAAGATAAAAGGGCCGCAGAACTCGGCCACCGCAGCCAACAGGAGGGCCTGGCGTGGCCCTGAGGCTCGGGACGAAATGATGGTCGCCACTACGTTGCTCGAATCGTGAAGACCGTTGAGGAAATCGAAGAACAAAGCAACGGCAATGAAGACCACGAGCCAGTTCACAGTCATGGGGCGAATCCTTTTTCTCCTCTGTCTAACTCCTCGCCCCAGGATGCCGATGCCCCCTCCAGGGGTGAATAAAAGGGGAGAGGGATAATCCCTCCCCCCGTCGTCTGTCATGAACAGGAGAAACTGCTTTCCACGCTCCTCTTTTTTCTCCTGAGCCGATACATGGGGCGGAGGAGCGCCATGCTCCTCAATAGGTAGCGCTTGTAGGAGGTTGGTCATTACCGTAATAAGTTTACCAGGCCATGACAGAATAACATATTTTAGAAACTTTGTCAACCTGCTGACCGCCCGGACCGTGGGGCTTTCCGTTCACTCTCTCCCTCGCTCCTGGCTGTTTCTGAATTTCTCTATCGCCCCCCGTTTTACTTCATCGCTCAGGTCGTTGACCGCAGGCGAGCTTTTCTCAAGGGCCTGTAGCACCCGCCTGTTTATATGCGACGACAAGCGGGCGATGGCTGTGGCCACGGCTGAGTCAGGTCGGCTCAGGATCACAGGCTTTCCCTGGGTGATGGACTGGATAAGAGTGTCCCCTCCATAGGGAATAACGGCATCAAGAGGTGACTTCAAAATCCCCTCCACCGTCTTGGGATCCAATCCGCTTTTGGGAAATGTGTGGTTGAGGATCAAGGCCAGCTTCTCTTCTGCGTAGTTCAGAGACTTGAGAGCTTGCAAAGTGTTCATCGTGGTTCTCAGGGAAGCCACCTCAGGAGTAAAGATCAGTAAAGCCAGGTAGGCGTTGGTCAGAGCCAGCTCGAAAATTTTGTCGTAAAAGGCGTGAGGAGTATCGATAAGGATGTAGTCAAATTGCTTTTTCAGAAGGGCTAAAGTGTGCTCTACCTTTTCGATGGAGATGGTTTGGGCTTTGGTCGGCAGGGAAGGAGCAGCCAGGATCCTGACCCCGGAGGGGTGAGAAAGAAGGTATCTGTTCAAAGTGTCTGGATCAATAGTCGTCTCGCTCATCAGCTCTGCCCAGGTCAGCCTGGGTCTCAGGTTCAACATCAGGTCTACGTGACCGCCCGTCAGGTTCAGGTCCAGCAAGGCCAGCGGTTGCTGTCTTTGCAGGGCCAGGGCTACAGCCAGATTGACTGCCAGCGAAGTGACCCCCACCCCGCCGCGCAGACTAAAGAGGGTGATGACCTGACCCTGGGCTGCTCTGGGGCGGTCTGCGGCGCGGCTCAGGAGACTTTCCGCCCTGTCTATCAACTCCTGGGAATCGAAGGGTTTGGCTATATACTCGTTGGCCCCGGCCGCCAGGCTGGCCTGGCGGTCAACGGCCTGTGCCCTGGCGGTGAGGATAATAATGGGCAGTTGGGCGGTCCGCGCCTCCTGGCGTAGACGACGACACACCTGGTAGCCGCTGAGGCCGGGCATCATCACGTCACAGATAACCAGGTCAGGGGGAGTGGCGAAAGCCTTTTCCAGACCCTCTTCGCCACTGCTGGCAGTCACTACCCGGTAGTCAGTTTTCTCTTCAAAAATCATGCTGACCATTTGCAAGGTGCTCAGATCGTCATCGATGAGCAAAATTGTAGCCATCCTTACCTCGTCTCTACCAATTTATGAAGGGGATTGGTGGCCCGCCGTCAGGAAGCCGCTTCGGTTATACAAAATAACTCTATCCAGGAGCGATTGATCAGGATCTCTTCACCGTTGAAGGAAATCTCAGCCAGGGATGAGAGCCGGGCTTCGCTCTCGCTGAGGGACAGGAAAGCGCCCTGCATGACCAGCACCGTTTTCAGATCCACCTTACCAGCCATCTCCAGGTACCCTTCTATCTCGAAGGAAGGCACAGTCAGGAAAACATCATAACGCCGCCTGGGGGCAAAGCGGTAAGTGGTGCGGCCTGTGGTCCGCTGTTCTGGGGCGGCCAGGACGACGAACAGAATGCCATCCTTGCGCAGAGCGGAGACCGCGTGGGTGGCTATGATCTCGCTGGGCCGGTTGATGCGGGACACGAAAGCCTTGCTCAATTCCAGGTAAGATGTAAGCCCCTCGTTAAGCATTTCGGACAGGCGTTTGTTTCCCGTATTCACCTGCCCCGATATGCGGTAGCTGTGGGTGAAAAAGTCTGCCGTCAGGTAGCTTTTCATTAACTCCATTTGCTCTCCTCTTCAGAAGCTTTATGTTAAGAGCCTGTCCAAAAACTACGTGGAGCGACCATCTGGACACCGGGCCGGAGCTAAGCCCCGGCTACTGAGCCGTAATCATAATGTGCTCTCCCGTCACCGCCTCTACTTTGCCGCAGATGGAAGCGTGGACGTTAGCTCCCAGCTTGCCCGCCGGGATGCGGGCGATCAGTGTTCCTCTTTCCACCGCCTGGCCTTCTTTTACCACGGCCTGCGCTGGAGCGCCGATGTGCTGAGCGAGAGGGATAGTGACTCGCGATGGCTCGTATTCTCGCTCATCCAGGGGACAGGCGTAGTGCTCGTATGGGGTCAGACCCAGACGAGCGATGAGACGGTGGGTGGGCACCTGACGGTACTGGCGCATGGAGTGCACCGTCAGATGTGTTCTCTTATGACGATCGTTCACCCAGCCCTGAGCGGCCAACTGACGCTTGATCTCCACGTAAGCAGCCATAGGCGACAGTTCCAGAGGACAGGCGTAAGCCTCGCATAACCGACATTCGCAGCACAGAACGGCGGCGGTGACTATCTCGGTAGGCCAGCTCAGACCGTAATTGATAGAACGCATGATCTCGTGGGGGCGCAGGTCATGCCCCAACAGGTAACGGGGGCACAGGAGGGTGCAATCCAGGCATTGATCGCAGGTGGAACGTCCCCGCCGCACCCAGGAGCCCAAAGGGCGGGAGAGATAACGCACCACCACGTTATTTTTGGGCAGCACTATGAGGCCGCTGGTGGTCTTGGTGACGGGGGCGGAAGGGTCATCGACCACTTTGCCCATCATCGGGCCGCCGGCGACTACGGCGAAATCTTCCTCGCCGCCGCTCTGCCAGCGGGGTAGCGCTATCCCGCCGGCCAGGGTGATGGCCTCGGATACAGGCGTGCCGATGGGTAGCCGTAAGGTGGCCGGCTTCCTGACCGCCCCGGTGACGGTCACGTAACGATGGGTAACCGGTATTCCCTGCCAGGCCAGGGCGATGTTGAACAGGGTGCCCACGTTCTGGACGATGGCGCCCACTTGCAAGGGCAATCCTGTCTCCGGCACCAGACGCCCCAAAATCTCATAGACCAGCACGAACTCATCTCCTGCGGGATAGAAGCTGCCCATCAGATGCAGGGAGATGTCCTTGTATTTACGTATGGCCCGCTCCAGAGCGACCACGGCCTCGGCATACTCTTCCTTGAGGGCGATCACTCCCCGTTTGGCCTTGCTGGTTTGCATCACCAACTGTAGGCCCTGCACGATCTCCGAAGCGTGGGTGGTCATTAGATGCTGGTCGCACCTGAGCAACGGGTCGCACTCCGTCCCGTTGGCAATGACGCATTCCACCTCGGCGGCGATCTTGACGTGGGTGGGAAAACCGGCTCCTCCGGCGCCCACCACTCCGGCCTCTTTGACGGCCTCCACGATTTTATCAGTCATCGGCGTCCTTTATAGAATAGATAGCTTCGTTTATTTCCCGTCCTCGTCGGGATGGTAAGCATTCTGATTTTCTTCTTCTCTCATTTCCTCCTCTTCTTCTACTATTGCCTCCTCCTCCGCCACGGCGGGTTTCCTGAAGCCCAGAACGTATAGGAGCAACAGGCCGACCAGGGAGATGACGACGGCAGCCACACTGATGTACAGGATCGCTATCCCCGGAGGCGAGGCCGTTTCCATTGGCGCTGCTGCTCCCTGGTCAGGCGCAACGGTCAACTCGATCAGGCGGAAATCGGGCTGGACACCCTCGGCCCGCACCTCAAGCTTAACTGTAATCTTGGTCACGCCGGGGGCTGTGGTCTTTATGGTCAGGGCGATTTCGCGCATGGCCCCGCTTTTCAGATCGCCGATGACCAACTCTTGCGGAACGATCTCGTCGCCGGACAGGGATACGATCGCTCCAGAGGCGGTTTGCGTGCCGGTGTTCCTGATCCGCACCCTGAGCGTCTCCTTCTCTAAAGAATGGGAAACCACCACTAACGTAGCGGTGCCGCCCACTTCTTCGGGAGGAGGGGCGGCCTCAGCAGGGTTCACTACGATAGTGACCGTCTTACTGGTCTCCTGCCCGATGGCGTTTCTGGCTACCAGGGTGTAGGTATGAGTCTCCGGGGGAGCGACCCTTTTCATGTAATAGTTGCTCACGTCTTCTCCGTCCAAAAACACTCCACCTTCGGCGTGCTCTACCTCCCAATTCAGGAGGACTGAATCCCCCTGACGGATGGTATCACGGTTAGGCTTGAACTCACGGATGACGGGCGGCCTGGGGTTTACCACCACGCTCAAGGTTTTCTGCGCTTCTCCTACGGCGTTTTTGGCCCCCAGAACGTACTGGTGGGTCTTTGGGGGCGACACGCTTTTCGTGCTCTGGCCGGTAACGTCCTCGCCGTCCAGGGTGATGGTTTCCGCCCCTTCCACCTTCCAGCTCAAGGTGGTCGATTCGCCCAGGACGATGGCCCCGGAGTTGGCGGTAAAAGAGTGGATGGTGGGCGCAGTATTAACTATGATGGTCAGGGTGCGGGCCGTGTCGCCGCCGGCGCTTCGGGCTAACAGGGTGTATTGGGTGGTCTCCTGGGGCAAGACCGGCGTCTCGCTCCGGCCACTGACATCCTGTCCGTTCAAGAGGAGGGTTTCGTACTTTTCCACCTGCCAGCTCAGGGTGGCCGTCTGGCCCTGGTTGATGACAGTGCGGTCGGCCATGAAATAGTTGATGGCAGGCGGCAGAAGCACTTTGACCGTCACTACCTCCCGCCTCGTGCCGGACGAGTTGGTGGCATCCAGGATGTAGTCTGTGGTGACGGGGGGCGAGACTCTCAAATCCTCGGAAGGGCCAACGCTCCTCCACATCCCTCCTTCGCCAGCGTGAGGGTCCAATAGCGAGACGCTATCGGCCCCCGACAGACGCCAGCGCAAGGTGCTGGCCTGGCCGGGGTGGATGGTGTCCGGCTCGGCTACGAAGAGGTGGACGACGGGCGGCGGCGGAGTGGGCCGCGGGCCGTACCTGGCCCGCCACTCGAAGCTGCCGAACTCGAATGCCTGAACCTGGGTGGTGGCCCGCCACAAAAGCAGCGGCAAGATCACCAGCGACAGAAGCCACATCGCTGTCCCCAAAATGGACATTGCCTCCCAGATTTTTCGTAGGACCCGCATTTTGACCACCTCACGCCCAGCCGTTAGCTATGAAGATTGCGGCCAACACATCATCAAGAGCAGGTGGGGAAGCCTTTATTACCTCCAATAGTCATCAATCAACTTACTTTAATCTCTTGGAGTTGGTTAAGCTTATCCTGAAGCCGTTGCCTTAGCTTATACTCTCCGGCCCAAAGCACGTACTCGTCGTCGCCGCCTTCCAGGTCTTCGGCGCTCATCTCGGCCATGAAGTGCTCTGAGGTAACACCATATTTCTGCTCAAAAGGTGCCAAACGTTTCTTCGCCATCTCCAGACCGAGTTTGAGCCTGGCAATCTCGCTCTTGATGGCAGATTGTACTAAATATATGGCTTCATCAGACGCTTGTGCTGATTCAACGTGTACTTCGACCATTGGTTATCTCCTTTCGCCGCTTCTTTTGAAGCAGGAGGGTGACACTCTGTCGGTAAGGCTCTACGTGCCGATTAAGAGGATTTCTTTAGACTTGGTGTTGGTAGACAGGACGTATTTGTACTGACCAAAATGCTCGACGCGCACCTGGCGCTTGTATCGCTGGAGCAAAGACGCCAGCTCTGACTCAGAAGGTATGCCGTCGCTACGATAAGAGACCACCAGAATACTCTCCCGATATCGGCCAAACAGCCGCTCAAAAGCGGCCTTAATTCGTTTCTTGTCCGTCCACTCCCCCGGCTGCGGCTTCAGACGAAGATGCTTTGAGCTGCGATCTACGTGCTGGCCCCACTCGTCGTACATCGTCAGGCCCTCCAGGAAGTGGTAGAAGGCCAGGTAATCGACGGCTGCGCCCCGCATAGAGATGTAAGGAGGGTCTATGTACACCAGGTCGTACTGGCCGGGCACCTCCAGAGCGTCAAAATTCAGGGCGCGATTCGACTGGCCGTTGTCGAAGACCGCTCGATTCGCTTCCAGGGCGAAAAGGCGAAACCACTCCTCGAAAGGTCTATCCCAGGTGGCCTTGTTTCCAAACGAGCGCTCCACTTCTGCAAAACGGATGTAGAGATTTTTTCGGTGAAACAGGTTGTAGGGCCGCTTGATGATGCACGCCTGGCACAGGGCGAAGAAGGCCAGAGCCGACTTATACGGGTCGGCGAGTTGGCGAACGTTGGTGATCGTCTGGTCGATCCAGGCATTCTCCTGGTCGGTGAAATATATATCATGGAAATTGTCCTGGACGAAACGCGGATAAGCTACTCCTGGATGCCTCCGCAGAAGCCAGTCCACCTCCTGCGGGCTGAGCCGTACCTCTTTGTTCTCGATCAGAGCCAGCCCAATGTAATAGTTGAAGCGCAGCAGGTCGTTATACGTAACCCGCTTACCGGCCTGCTTCAAGCGGTAAGCCACCGCCCCAGTGCCGCCAAAAGCATCTAAGCAGGTCGTGAAATCCAAATCCGCGATCTGCTCCCAGAGCCAATCGACCAGTTTCGCCTTGCTGCCCTGGTAGCGGGTGGAAGGAAACTCGGCTGTCAGGTCTGGGAAGAGTGTCTGTTGATAGGCTGTGATTTTTAGCATTCGAGTCAAGTCATCTCAGTAAAGTGTCATGGTTTTCGTAGGATTACAATTTCTTCTTTGATTTCTTTCCCGGAGCCGGTTGTCCCTCTACGGACTCGCCATGTCAATATATCTTCAACTTCAAAACCGATTCGCTCTGCCAGTATACCGAGGAGCTTGCCAGTAGGTGTGTAGGTTTGCAGATAAGTACGTTGCTCTCCTACTACATAGGCACACTGCCCACCACTCCTAAGCACCTGCCATAGACTCGTCAGGTGGCGATACATTCCTCCAAAATACTCTTCTATGATGCGTGGATAGAGCTTGGCAAAGCCATAGGTTTTATTAGCTATTTTTGCTCTCAATTCATCTACAATGGCTCGCACCTCTGGGATATTGGCAACCCATTTCCCGTCGCTGTCAGATTTATAAATTCCCTTACTGTGTGATCTTATCATTGACTTTTTAATATATCGCAAGCTTTTAGTACCGTATACATATCCGAGAAATACCAATTCCAAACGAGTTTGCCTTGTATAATCTTTCTCTGTAGGGTAAGGTGGAGACGTAATGACGAAATCCACTGACTCCATGTTATTTCGGATGAGAACGTCAGCACATTCACGGGCATCACCAGATAACACTTGAGACTGCCCAATAACGTATATTGTTTTTAATCTCTCAATATCTGAATTTATTCTCTCGATTTTCTTGCGAAATGCGCCAAGTATGTCAACGTCCTCTTTCCTTCGAGAGACGTATATTTCAGGGCCAAAACTAACATTGCCTACCTCTTCAACCAGGATGGCCACTAAGGCAAGTTTTAGCACGTCCCTGACTTTCGGTCCTACTTCCACGGATTTAATCTCGTTCAACAAGCTCAAAGTCTTATAGAGTGGCACCTCGCTGATCCATCCTCTCTTCAGCATGCCTGAAGAGATAAAGTATTGTCCTTCTTGCGACTTGTCAAGTAGTTGTTGTTTCAGACTATCCGCATTGAATGCAGCGGCAAAGAAATGTCGTCCTGAAAAAGTCAATTCGTCGCAGACAGATCTGGCTCGTCCTACAACTGCCTCAGCCGCAGTATGTAGCTCTCCTACATCTAGATTCCAGGTAGTCTTTACCTTTGAGGCGAAAACGCAAGCTGGGTTAGCCTCAATCCCAATGGAATCAATACCTTTTTTCTTACATTCCACCAACGTGGTACCCGTACCACAGAAAGGATCTAAAACGATATCACCCTGTCCTACGCTAAATCTTCGACACATCTCACCGACGAGACGATCAGGAAATGAAAGCACAAACCGATACCAGTTATGGACATCGTCATTGCTCAGTGATTGCTTTTTTCTGCCATTCTGTATAGTTGAAAAATCAGCAGCCATTAAACAGATACCTCTCAGCGAGCTTCCAACTTACTTCGCTTGTCATCCCGTACTAGTTTATACCGTGCATATCGCTTAACAGAGATGGCCTCAAGTTCCGCTTTATCGTCGAATTCCAGAAACACATACGATCCGTCATCCAATGGCTTAATGCCAACAGGCCGCAAAATGAGATCACTATAGTATTGCTTGGCAAATAAAATCATCTGTAACGAATCCTGGTAAGAACAGCTTGCTCATCAACACCACCGTATTTCAAAACAATATCGGGCGTTGCCTCTGGAATTTCAGTGACGTAAAGATCGTCGGGGATGTGTATGTAAGGAGAACGTTCCAGTTTCACGAAGGCATACTTTCCTTTGCCAGCGCCTTCGATAACCCAGTTGCCAGTGCCCAGTATTTCGTCAGGCAGATCCGACCGCCCAGTACGGTAATGATAGGGAATATCGGGTATATTGTTGATCACTATACTCAATTCCTGGCAAACTTGAACAAGCTCATCTTTGGTGAAGGGTAACGCGTTTGCATCGGGTTTATATACCCGGCGAAACATTTCGATAATAACCTGGTCGTACAGCTTTTTGTCCTTTTCAGTAGAAAGATCGTCATTCTCAATAATCTCAGTGGGAAGCATATCTCTTCTCTTTTCTGGCGGCCATCAAATTATGAACAGTGGGCATTATCCATATTACACGATCCTGAACGAATCCACCAGCGTACACCGTCTCACCCTGGCGAAATCTTTGGCCGAAGTCAGCCCTTCGCCGGTGGGGCTGGCGATGGACATTGAGGTATATCCTTCGCCGCCCACGGCCAGTCCGGCCAGCGAAGGTCCGTTTTTGACAAATATGCAGGTTCCTATCTCACGGGCCATGCGGCTCAGGTGGTCCAGGTGTTTGGAGTGCATCACCGCCGTATGGCCGTAGCCATGCTCTACTTCCTTGGCCAGATCGATGGCTTCGTCGGCATTCCTGACCCGCACCAGGGGCAGGACGGGCATCAACTGCTCGGTCCACACCAGTTGGTGGGCGCTGTCCACCTCGGCGATAGCCAGGCGCACGTCGTCGCCCACGCTGAGGCCGAGCGGCTTCAAGATGAAGCTTACGTTTTTGCCCACGTATTCTTTGTTTATGACGCCATGTTTACCCGGCCCGTGATCTTCGGCCAGGATGACTTTCAGCAGACGGTTGACCTGGCTGGCGGTCAGTTCCACCGCCCCGCAGGCCAGGATGGCGGCCTTGAGCCGCTCGGCCACCGACTCGACGACCAGCACTTCTTTCTCCAGGACGCAGATGAGGTTGTTGTCAAAGGAAGCGCCCTTGACGATATCCCGCGCCGCCTGCTCCATGTCGGCCGTCTCGTCCACCACGACCGGCGGGTTGCCCGGCCCGGCGCAGATGGCTTTTTTGCCGCTAGCCATCGCCACCTTGACCACGCCCGGCCCGCCTGTGACCAGGAGCAGTTTGATGCCGGGGTGCTTCATGATGTACTGGGCGCTCTCGATGGTCGGCTCCGGGATGAGGGTAATGGTATTGGGCGGCCCTCCGGCGCGGGTGATGGCCCGATTCAGGACTTGCGCCGTGTGCACCGAGCACTGCTTGGCCCCCGGATGGGCGTTGAAGACCACCGCGTTTCCGGCGGCGACGATGCCAAGGGCGTTGTTGATGATGGTCGAGGTCGGGTTGGTGCTGGGCGTGATGGCTCCGACGACTCCGTAGGGAGCATGTTCCACCAGGGTCAGGCCCCGGTCGCCGGTGAAGGCGGTGGGTTTCAGGTCTTCGGTACCGGGAGTTTTGTTGGCTACCAGCAGATTTTTCTCGATCTTGTCTTCGTAGCGCCCCATGCCTGTTTCCTGCCAGGCTTCGTAGGCCAGCGTCTGGGCATTCTCGCGGACGGCGCGACGCATACTGGCGATCAGAGCCTCGCGTCGCTCCAGGGGCAGGGCTTCCAGTTGTTTCTGGGCTGTGGTCGCGGCCTTGATGGCCGAATCGATGTCGGGAAAGACTCCATCGAGGGGGGAGATTGGAGGTTGGAGATCGGAGATGGGAGAGGGACTGCTCTCTTCTCCCGATTCCCTGATCCCAATTCTCCTCTCCCCCCTTATCTGTTCCATCACCTGGGCGACGATAGTTTGTATTCTCTGTTCGTCGAGTTGCATCGCGTCCACCACTTCCTTTCCACCTGACTACCTGACCACCCAGTCTTCAGGGTCCCACCTGGATAGAGCCTAAAATGATTGCCTCCTGACCGCTTTCCGTCACGGTGAGTCTTTGGCCGGCGCTTTCTGGCCCTTCGCCGGGCAGGTAAAGCCCCACCGCCAGGTCGTAGCGCCCGGCGGCCAGCTCTTCGGGGATGACCAGGTTGTGGTAATACTCCACCACCTCCCCCGGCGGCCAGAGCGGGGTGGCGTAGATTTCGTCTTCTCCCTGCACGATCTGCCCCTGCCCGTCTACCAGGTGCAGGAAGCCGGAATATTCCCGGTCGAAAGCGGCCAGCGACCTCCATAACAGGCTCAAACACACCGTCTCGCCGGGCCGCACCTCCTCGCGGTCGAAGCGATACCCCACCAGTTGCGCCCGCCCGCCGAAGTTGGCCTCTAGTCTGCGTGCCTGCATGGGGCGGGCTGCTTCCTGCCGCCGGTAGATCGTGACCGGGCCGGCCCAAAAACGCTCGTCGGAGAAAGTCTGCACCGCAGCGTAAACCCGCCGAAACCACTGGTCGTCTCCCAGATAGTAGGCGTAGAGCGGGTTGACTTCCACCAGCGCGATGTAGTCGGGCCGGTAGTGCGGAATGGCCCAGTAGAGATTGCGATAGCTCAGGGCGCGGGCCACTTCCGGCTGGATCAGCCCCAGGAAATCGACGATGCGCCGCTCCGAATAGTAGCCGATAACCCCCACTTCCATCAGGCCCACGGTGGCCTGCGGGTCGGTGTGGGCCGCCAGCCATTCCCCCACCTGACGGTAAACGGCGGTTTTGATCTCCGGCAGGGTTTTGTACATCTTATCCTGGGGAGTCAGGGCTTTTTCTCCGGCCATGGCGCGGTGTATTTCGCTCAGGGAAACGGCCTCGGCCCCCAGCAGGCAGAAAGCCAGCGCCACGCTCACCACCATCCCGCCCCGTGGAAAACGAACCGCCAGCCGTCGCCCGCCCTCCACCAGCCCCAATCCGGCGGTAAGGACTATAGCCGGAACGAGAGCGGCATAGTACCAGTGATATGGAGCCACTCCCAGGAGTTGATAGCCGACGAAGTGCAGGGCGGCCCAGAGCAGGAAAGACCCTACCCACCGTTCTTTTTTCCAGATGGCCCACAGTCCCCACAAAACGGCGGGGGCGAAGAGCAGATACAGCCCGCTTTGCTCCACCAGTCCTGCGGCCAGGATAAACGCCCCCTCGAAAAAAGTCGAGCCGGGGTAAAAGCCGGTGATCCCCATTTTCATTTGGAGGGCCTTAGCCCGCAGGGTGGCCGGCAGGGGCGAACCAAAGGCCACGGTCAGATAGACGAAGAAAGGCGCCACGATGGCGGCGTAAAGGGCCAAAGCCTGTAGCAACGATTTCAACAGCGAACGTTCGTTGTTGCCCCGTGGTCGGACGACTGAAGTCGTCGCTACATCTACCACGTAATATCCGAAGAGCACCAGGGCGGGAATGATCCCATCACCCCGGGTCAAAAGGGCCAGCGCCAGAAAGACGGCCATCAGCGGTAGATTCTGAACGTGGTAAAAATAAAAAGCGCCACAGGCCAGCATCAAATAAAAACGGGTTTCAAAACCGGCTGTTGTCCACACCAGAGGACACAGGATGAACAATAAGCCGGCCACGAGTGCGGCCCACCTGTGGCCGAAACGCTCCGCTGTCAGGTATACAAAGCTCCCGGCCACGAGCAGAGATAGCGCCCCGATGAGATTGCTGAGGTGAGGCAGGTCCGGCCACAGAACCCCGCCGATAGCCAGCAGAAAAGCGTATAAAGGGGCGGTGGTGCTCAGCGCCCGCTGGCCGGCGTTGTAAACGAACCCCTGGCCGGCCACGAGGTTCTGAGCGTAACGGTAGGTGATGTATGGATCATCGTAGGCCACATCACGCAGGCCAAAGCCCACGATAGCGGTCAGCAGGACGAAAAGGACGAACCATCTATTTTTCCCATCTACCAGGGCGATCACTCTTTTATATATTTGACCTGGCCCTCGACTTCCCAGGTATCGACGATAGCCATGATGACCGCATCGCAAGGACGGCGGTCGGTCAGAACCGTCTGGCGGGCCGAGCTGCCGGTGGCGTAGAGAATGGTCTCGCCCACTCCGGCCCCCACCGCGTCGGCAGCCACCACGTACCCGCCCGTTTCCTGGTTCTCGATATCGACCTGCCTGACCACCATGAACCGCAGACCTTCCAGTTTCTCGTCCTTGCGGGTGGCGACCAGGGTGCCCACCACTCTCCCCAGGAGCATTTCTTTTCTTCCATTTCTCTGTAAATACAGGTTCTCAGGTATGGGGCGGACATCCGGGAGTCCGCCACGATGGCCGCCCCACTGATTCTTCGGACAGGCCCTCAGCCGATTTTTTCCACGTCGATATCGTCGAGGTCCTGGGCCTGGGCCTCTTCCTGGCGGCCCAGAGGCAGCACGCGATCGATGTTGACGTGCGGCCTGGGGATGACGTGGACGGAAACCACTTCGCCCACTCGTTCGGCCCCGCGTGCTCCGGCTTCTACCGCGGCTTTGACCGCGGCCACGTCGCCGCGCACGATGGCCGTCACGTAACCCCCGCCGATCCTTTCGTAGTGGACCAGCTCCACTTTGGCCGCCTTAACCATGGCGTCCGAGGCTTCCACCATGGCGGTGAATCCTTTGGTTTCGATCATGCCTAATGCTTCTGCCATGCTCAACGTCCTCCCTAAGATGATATATTCTCAAGATGATTTTGACTGCACTATCCTCAAGACGATCTTATTCCTGGCGGGCCTTCGACACCACCCGGCCCTGCACGGCTTCTATAGCCGCCACCGCCGCTCCGTAAGCGGCCATGATGTCCCGCTCCTCGCCGCCCAGGTAGACCCGGCCATAGGTGCCAAAGGGCCGCACCTCGACGATGTTGATTTCGGCTGCTTTTTCGGCCTCGTTGGCGGCCAGGGCGGCGTAAGCAGCCGGGGCCAGCTCCATGATGTATAGGGTCTGGTCGGCGATGAGCATCATGCCCCCCCGGTTGCGGTTGATGATCTGGGCCTGGTGGGCGTCCACTTTGCGGATGATCTGGCTGGTGTGGATGACCGGTTTCCAGCGTTCCTCAGCCTGCACCCCTAAAGCGTCCAGGATGGCTACTCCGGCGGCGCGGGTCTCGGCCTGGTCGGGGGAATGGACCTCCAGGAGGCCAAACAGCCTTTCCACCACCTGCACGGCGGGCCGCACTTTGGTGGCCTTGAGGGCGATGTCGGTGATGCGGTTGATCTCGATCCCCGGCGATATCTCCACCCACAGGGAAGCGTCGCCGGGCAGGGGCAGAAATCCCCTGGCGGTGGAACCAACGAGGGCGGCCATCTGGGGCTGCAAACTGTCCAGGAAGATGTAAGAACGTAAATCTACTGCCAAGGCGGTAACTCCTTTCTCTCGTTTGGAATAGTTGTGGAACTGGTTCTGGCCGTTCGGGAGACGGACGCGGGGCCTATCCCATCCGCTTCGGCTCTGGTCCAGAGCAGGCTTTGGAGCCGCTCGATCACGGCCGGGTCAAAGACTGTCTCCCCGCACTGGTCGCACATCTGGGCCGGAGTGTTGGGGATGACCACCAGCCGTCCGTCGTACCACTCGGTGTAGGTCAGAAAGGTCTGACAAATGCGACCAATGTGGCAAAAAGGACACATTTCCATTGTGGCATTTCCATCCTTATTTCTAGTGTTTGTATTTATCTATCGTGCCTCGATTATGTTTTTAACTTTGGGACGTACTCTGTTTCATCAAAGCGGGGCATCTGGTAGCCTCTCCTGCGGGTTTCAGGCCGCCGCCTTGGCTTCCTGTAGAATCTTGACTCCGGCGCTGGCCCCGATACGGGTGGCGCCGGCGGAGATCAGGCTTTTGGCATCCTCGAAGGAGCGGATCCCGCCGGCGGCCTTGATGCCCACCTCCGGGCCGACCGTGCGTCGCATGAGGAGCACGTCGTCCACGGTGGCTCCGCCGGGGCCGAAGCCCGTCGAGGTCTTGACGTAATCTGCGCTGGCTGCTTTAGCCAGGGCGCAGGCTTTGACCTTTTCCTCGTCGGTGAGCAGGGCAGCCTCGATGATAACCTTGCAGATCGCTCCGTGATTGTGGGCGACGCGGGCCACGTTGGCGATATCTCGCTCCACCAATTCGTAATCCCTGGATTTGAGGGCCCCGACGTTGATGACCATGTCCACCTCTTGCGCCCCGTCCATGATGGCCTGTTGAGCTTCGTAGGCTTTCACCTCCGGCGCGGTGGCTCCCAGAGGAAAACCGACCACCGTGCACACCTTGACGGGCGAGTCTTTGAGCAATTGGGCGCACAGCTTGACGTGGGTGGGGTTGACGCACACGGCGGCAAAACCGTGCTTGCGGGCTTCGTAGCAAAGCTGGGCGATCTGATCCTGGCTGGCGTCCGGCTTGAGCAGGGTATGGTCGATGTAATGGGCGATATCACGGGCGACGTTCACCGTCCCCAGGCTGTTGGCGATACGCGTCGCCCCGGCCTCGATGAGCTGTTGCGTCTGCTCCGAACATTTTTCCGCACACTGTCCATCGCAGCCCAGGCAGCTTTCACCCTGACCTGTTGTGGCTCTGGCTTCTTCTTCAGCCAGCAGGACCAGAACCTCTTTGGTGATCTGTTCTACCAGGCGCTCTACCGCCTCTCTATCCAGTTGCATTCCTACCTCGCTCTTTCATTTCTTCAGAAATCTTTTCTCCACGCCCATGATCTTATTCACTCGTCTGGCGTGGCGGTCGCCGCCGAACTCGGTAGAGAGCCAGACCTCGACGATCTGGCGGGCCAGGTCCGGCCCGATGAGCCTGCCGCCCAGGGTCAGAACGTTGGCGTCGTTATGCTCGCGGCTGTTGCGGGCGGTGGAGAGGTCGTAACACATGGCGGCCCGCACGCCGGGCACCTTGTTGGCCGTTATGCAGGAGCCGATGCCGGCCCCATCCACCACGATGCCCCGCCAGGCCCGGCCCTCAGCTACCAGGGCGGCCACCGCATAGGCGAAATCGGGGTAATCGACCGCTGCTGTGCTGTTCGTGCCGCAATCCACCACGTTGTAACCTTTGGCCTGGAGGTGAGCTTTCAAATCTTCTTTCATGGCAAAGCCGCCGTGATCGGCTCCCAGGGCGATGGTCTTCTCTGGAGACGTGTTCTGGGCCAGCAGGGGGCCAGGCTCGGTAAGGAGGGAAACCTGTCGTTGGGTGGCGGCCTCACGAGCCAGGGGAGTAACGATGGCGCCGGTCGAGAGCCGCAATTGGCCGCCAGGTGGAACGGCCAGCACGTCGCTTTCGGTGACGAGAGGCCGCCTGTTATCGCCTCGTGAAACAGAGGTCGTTTCAGGAGTAGAGGAGGGGTTCGACGGCGGCCCAAAGTCAACCACCCCGTCCGGCCCCAGGGTCCGCAACAGAACCCGTCGCACCATCTCCCTTATTTCGCTCTCCTGGAAGGTCATTTTTTTCTCCCTGTTCCTTATAAGCAGAATACAATCACTTCTCGGCGGTTTGGGTTTGGAGCTGGAAGGAGTAATGTGGGATTAAGGACCAGTATTGTGGCGGCCAGTAGGAGACCCAGGCTTTACCGACGATTTTATCGCGGGGCAACATGCCCCAGCTATGGGAATCGCTGGAATTGTTGCGGTTATCGCCCAGTACGAAAAACTCATTTTCTCCTACCAGGGCCGGCCCCCACGAGTAAGACCCGTCTTTAGGCGCATATGGTTCCTCTAGTTCCTGCTCGTTGATAAAGACTTTGCCCTGTCTGATTTCTACTTTTTCTCCCGGCAGGCCGATGAGCCGTTTGATGAAATCTCGCTTGGGGTTGCGGGGAAATTGGAAGACCACAACGTCACCGCGTTCGGGGGAATGAAAACGGTAGACAATCTTGTTGATGATCAGGTACTGACCATCGTGCAGGTTGGGTTCCATGCTGCTACCCTCGATGCGAAAGTTTTGAATGAGGGTGCGCACCAAAAAGAAGATCAATAAGGTCAGAAGAACGGTCTCGATGACTTCACGCAAGGCGGATTTGATCGTCACCCAGCGGTCGGTCGGAGCTTCTACAGTTTCCTGAACCAGTTCCTGGTGGTCGGAGAAGTTGTTGAACTCGGCCAAACTATACCTCCTCAACAAAGCGGATGCGCTCATATTATAATCAACAAAGGTCCATCGTTTTCACCGACATTATTGTACTCCAACTTTGGTCTGAGGGCAAGTGGGCAGTAGTCTATCAGGCGTCTGGCCGCCCGAGGCTCAGAGGGTCGCCGTTGACAAGGGAGAGGTGATATTGTACAATGACAGCACAGCCCGAAATAGCCTGGACTGTGGATTAAAGACTATTGAAGACAGGTTAGAGACGAGGGGTTATTGTCATGTTCCTCGAGCCGAGAAGAAAACGTGCCAGATTGCCTTTTGGTCCTGTGGGCACTATTCTCGTGGTGGTGGCCTGTGGTCTCTTTTTCATAATAATGTATGGTAATAACTCTAAGGAGCGAAAACTGGCCGAAACCTATAGCCTGGAGACCGACGTGGCCGCTACCGTCACCACTTTGGCTCGTTCTTCTGAAGCTACGGCGGCGCTGCGTCTCACGGAGCTGGCCCGGCAGCCGCTCACCCCGACAGAAGGCGGCCCGCTGGCTACTATCAAAGCCGATATCCTGAACGTTCGCGCTGGCCCCGGCACCGAATACGAAATCATCGGCAAGCTGCCGCGTGAAGCCCAGGTGCCTGTGTTGGCTCGCAACGGGGCCGGGGATTGGCTCGTAATCGCCAACCCTGGCGGTGGTCAGGGCTGGATAGCGGCCCAATATGCCGAAGTGTCGGTGGACATCTTTTCTCTTCAGGTCGCCGCCGATATCTCCCCCTCGCCTGCGGTGCCGCCTTAACGGTGTCAGAAGAGTGTGGGGCAGGGCCTTGCCGACCAGGGGCCTGTCGCCATCACCCCTGTCAGAGAGACTGAGAGGGTTGAGTTATTCTCCTGGCCTGTTTCTTGGCGGCAGGTCGGCGGGGACAAAGCCATGAGGCATGATCTCCTGTACGGTGCCTATCCAACGCACCAGGCCCGTGACGTCGGCCACGATGACCTGGATATCCTGACCAAATTCGAGCAACACCTGACGGCAGGCTCCACAGGGGGCCACGCCGTTCTCGGTCACGACGGCGATGGAGGAAAAAGTTCGTTCTCCGGCGGACACAGCCTTGAAAACGGCTACCCGTTCGGCGCAGACGGTGAGGCCCAGGGAAGCGTTTTCCACGTTGCAGCCGGTGTAGGTGCGTCCCGATTCAGCCAGCAGGGCCGCCCCCACCGCGAAATGGGAATAGGGAGCATAGGCCCTTTCCCTGGCCTCGATAGCCAGGGAGATGAGCTTGTGGGGCTGGTGCTCCTGTGGCTGGTCTGCGTCTTTCACTGTCCCTTCACCGTCCCTCATGCCCTTTATCGTGGTTACTTGTTTCTTGCTCTTGCGTTTCCTTCAAAGGCTCGTTTTCCCCTTTACACGCTCTGATCTTCTTGATGCGCCGCCCGACCACGGACAGAACCGATAGCCTCACCCCGTCGATAAACACCTCGTCGCCCACGATCGGCACCCGACCCAACTGGCTGTAGATCAGTCCCCCCAGGGTATCGCTCTCGGTGGTGGGCAACTCTACTTCCAGGAGCTTGTTTACGTCGTCCAGATCGACCCGGGCGTTGAAAATGACCTCGTTGGGAGAGACCACTTCGATAAAGGGCTCCTCGGCGTCGTATTCATCCTGAATCTCTCCCACAATCTCCTCCAGAATGTCCTCGATGGTCACCAGGCCGGCTGTGCCCCCGTACTCATCGACCACGATGGCGATGTGCACTTTACGCTGCTGAAGTTCTTCCAATAACTCATCGACCTTCTTGGCCTCCGGGATGAAGTAAGCCGTCCGCAGTATATCAGGCAGGGCTATCTCGGGCTCACCTTCCCGGAAATGGGCCAGCAAATCTTTGGCGTACAGAATACCGATGATGTTGTCGATGGTCTCCTCATAGACGGGGATGCGCGAATGCCCTACCTCCACGATGACTTCCAGAGCTTCCATGAGCGGGGTTTCAACCGCCACGGCCACCACGTCGATGCGAGGCACCATGATCTCGCGGGCCAGGGTCTCGCCAATCTCGAAGATGCTGTATATCATCTCCTTCTCGTCTTCTTCGATGATCCCTTTTTCCTCGCCGGCATCGACCATAGTTTTGATCTCTTCCTCAATGATGAAGGGCATGTTTCCCGGCTGAGAGCTGCCAAATAAAGAAGAAATAGTATTGGCGATGGCGACCAGGATGCGGGCAAAGGGCGAAGCGAGGGCCGCAAAAAGATTCAGGGGGGTGGCTACGAAGAGAGCCACCGGCTCGGCGTACTGATGGGCCAGGGTCTTGGGCACCAACTCGCCCAGCACCAACATGACCAGAGATAGGGCCGCCACCACCAGGAGGACGGCCAGAGGATAACTGCTCTGGGCCACAAAAGGCCACGGCGCTCGACGGAGAAGCGCCTGCAAACGAGGAGGAAAGAAAACGGCCGCGGTGGCCGCCGCGAATAAGCTGGTCAGGGTGGTGCCTATCTGAACGGTAGCCAGCAGCCGACTGGAATCCTCGGCCAAACGTTCCACCGTGTGGGCCGTTTTGTGGCCTTCTTCGATAAGTTGTCTGAGACGGGTCTTGCGCACGCTGGCTACCGCCACCCCTGCGGCTGCAAAGAAGGCATTGAGCAGGATGAGGAAAACCAGGAGGATTATTTCCCTCAAACTGTCGGGGTTCAACTGGATAACTCCTTGATTTCAACCTTTCAAAGGGCCGTGCTCTTCGGAAGGGCGCGGCCCTTTGCCTTTAATCCTTGGGACGTTGATCTTGCTCTGTGTCCTTAGCTCTGGCCGGAACGCCGTAGGCCACGCTGTGCGGCGGAACGTCTCGCGTGACTACTGCCCCGGCGCCGGTTTTCGCTCCGGCCCCGATGCGCACCGGAGCAACTAACATGGTATCGCTCCCGATAAAGGCTCCGTCCTCGATGATGGTCGGGTGTTTGCGCTGACCATCGTAGTTGCAGGTGATAGTACCGGCCCCTACGTTGACCTCTTCCCCTATAGTAGCGTCGCCTACGTAGCTGAAATGGTGCATTTTGGTGCCAGGCCCCAGATAGGATTTCTTGACCTCGGCGTAGTTGCCTGCGTACACCCCGCGACCCAGATGAGCGCCAGGCCGCATGTGGGCGAAGGGCCCCACCCGCACTTCCTCTTCCAGAAGGGCCTCTTCGAGCACCGAAGCCTGAATTACACAACCATCGCCGACGGTCGAGTCCCGGATAATGGTATTGGGGCCGATGACGCAATCCTGGCCGAGGCGCGTCTCACCCTGGAGATAGGTGTCAGGATAGATGATCGTATCCTGGCCGATTTGAACCCCGATTTCAATGTAGGTGGTGGCCGGGTCGATGAGGGTCACTCCAGCCAGCATGTGCCCTTCGTTGATGCGTCTGCGCAGCACGGCCTCGGCCTGGGCCAATTGCAAGCGGGTGTTAATGCCCATCACTTCCGTGGCGTCCTCGATAAGCAGGGCCTCCACCTTTTTACCGGCTGCGACGGCCATGCCCACCAGGTCGGTCAGATAGTATTCTCCCTGCTCGCTGCGCTCTACGCTTTCCAGGTGGGGCCAGAGCCATTTATCGTCAAAGCACAGGATCCCACTATTGGACTCTCTAATCTGCCGTTGCTCGGCGGTAGCGGCCTTGTGCTCGACGATGCCCAACACTCGCCCTCCCTGGTGGCGCAGGATCCGCCCATAGCCGTAGGGGTCATCGGGCAGGAAAGTCAGGATGGTGATGGCCGCGCCCGTCTGCTGGTGATGCTTACCCATCCGCCGCAAAGTCTCCAGGCGGATCAGGGGCGTATCCCCGTAGAGCACCAAGACGGTCTCCTGCCGGCCGGCCAGTTGGTCGCGAGCCTGGAGCACGGCGTGCCCTGTCCCCAACTGTTCGCGCTGCTCGACGTACAGAACCTCTTCGCCCAACGTGTGGCGCACCTGCTCCATGCCGTGTCCCACCACCAGGGCAGGACGTTCCGGGCTCAGTTGGCGGGCAACGTCAATGACGTGTTGCACCATAGGCCGCCCACCTAACTGATGCGCCACCTTGGGCTTTTTCGACTTCATTCGTACACCCTGGCCCGCTGCCAGGATGATGACCGATAGTTTCATATTTTTTCTCCTGAGAGCATTCCTTCCTGACTTTTCAACTGCGGCGAACGCGCAAGCTGCGTGGAGTGACAACAGCAACGGTTCCTGCCAGATCATCGAGAGTGCACACTGCCAGAACCTGCTCCATAAGCTCGACAACAGCCGGGATGCCTTCCCTGTCAGGACGCAGAAGCAGAATGCCAGCGTGGCTTCCAGGTGGGTGGGCACAGAATGTCAGCGAAACCTTTATCGGCGGTGATCAAAAATCGCTCTTCGGCCTGAACCGCCTGCCACAACTCAGTATCCTTCCATCCCCCTATGTCTTGCTCTATCACGCCGAGCGCGTCATACTTGGCAGCCCTGAGCATCATGGTTACAGCTTTAGGAAGGTCTTCATCCACCTTGACTCGTAAGGCCATCTCTCAAATCCGCAGCGGCAAAAATATCTCGTGTTCCATAATCTCGGCCGCGTAAGCCAGAACTGCCCGGATGTCCTCGAGGCTCAACTGAGGGTAAGCCCGCAAAATCTCTTCGGGCGTCATCCCATCGGCCAGACTGCCGACTATCATCGCTGCCGGAATGCGTGTCCCCCTGATGCACGGCTCACCGTGATGAATATCCTGATCAATAACGATACGCTCCTGCCAGTTGATGCGTTTCATGGCTCTATTTCACTTCCCGGTAAATCAAAACGACCCAGGCCCATGCTTGAAGGCATGTACAATACAACCGTGCCTCGGTCGTCATTTGAACTGATTTATTTCGTCTTCCAGGAGGTTGATCTTCCATCACTTGTTCAGGCTCTAATTGGCGGCCCCCGCTTTCAACCATTCTATCACATTCGGGAGATTTACGCAAACTCGTTATCCCTCATCATCATAGCCATCCCTGCAACACCTCAACCGGGCTTTTCCTTCTGCGTTCCGTTCGGTCAAAGTCGCTATCGAAGCTCAAGAGGGTCAGGTTGTATTTCTCTGCCGCTCTATACTGGTAAGCATCGTCAAAGTCAAGATTGAATTGCTGCCGAACGGCAAGCACTTGCTTGAGGTCAGTGGTATCCAGGCGAACTCTTCCAACGCCGGAATCTTCGATGGTGTCTGAAAGAAAGTCTTCAAACATGGCGTCCTTTCCCAGTCGAGTCAGGATAACACCTATGGAATAGAGGGAGAATTCGGTTATCGCAAGCCAGCGTGCCTCGATGGCCTGAAAAAACTGACGCACCTCATCCGCCCTCTCTTGTTCCAGGAGAAGTTCCAGCCAGACATTAGTATCTACCAGATACATCAATCCCCCCACCATTCGAGTGCCTTCTTTTGAAGTTCCAGAGAAGTAAATTGGTCACGGAACTCGCGGAGCGCTCCTGCCCAGGTCATGCGCAGTTTTTTCTGCTTTGGCCGGGCCTTTGTTTCCAGCAAGAACCGGGCAAAATCGAGCACCTCGTGTTGTAATTCAGGCGGCAACTCCTTAACCATCTCTACAATCCTCTCTTCGACACTTTGCATGGCTTTACCTCCTGCTATGCCTGTCCTCCCGGCCTGAGACCTGGCTACTCGGCGTCGATCTTGCGGATCAAGCTGGCGATGGCCTGCTCGATCTCTTCCAGTTTGGCCCGGTCGGTGCGGTGCTGGCTGTAAATCCTGATGACCGGCTCGTTGCCCGATTCCCTGACGTGGGTGGTGCTCCCGGCAAAGATACCCTGCTGTGGGTCGTGAGGTTCGAGGAAATACTTCACCCCGTCGGTGGCGGTGGTGGCCTGCACCTTCAGCCCGGCGATGGTCAGGTCGGCGCCTTCTTGGGGCTGAAATTCTTTCCTGAAGAAGTCCATGATCTTTTGTTTGCGCTTGACGCCGTAGAGGTCCAGACGATGGTAATGCCAGGGCCCAAACTCAGCCTGCAACTCGGCCAGAAGCTCGTCGAGGGGTTTCACCGGGCGCTCCCGTTTACCGGCGGCCATCTCCAATTGTCCTATTTTGCACATCATCTCCAGCACCAGGAGGTCGGCCAGGATGCCATCCTTCTCAGGAAAATCGCCCCGGCTCAGGCCGCTGCTCTCTTCGCCGGCCAGGATGAAGTACTCCCCTTCGTCGTTCATCAAATCGCCGATCCACTTGAAGCCTATCCTGGGCACTTCCACCAGCTCCACGCCCCACTTTTGAGCCATCACGTCCAGCAAGTGGGTGGTGACGATGGTGCGGCACACCTTGCCCTGCTCGCCCTTTACTTTATGGAAATAATAGAAAAGCATAGCCAGAATGTGATTGGCATTGATCAGGCCCTTCTTGCCCACCACCCCGAAGCGGTCGCTGTCAGAATCGACGCTCAGGCCCACGTCCACTTCGGGCCTGGCGGCCACGTAGTTGATCATGTCTATGATATTGTTCGGGTCCTCGCAATCCGGCCGGCGCCCCCCGAAGTCACGGTCGATCCAGTCGTGGAAACGCTTCGCCACCCGGCACCCGGCCAATTCCAGAGCTTTGTCCAGGAAGCCGATAGCCGTGCCGTACAGGAAATCGACGGCCACCACCGGCTTCGACTGTCGGATGATATCGAAATCGACCCACTTCATCAGGTGCTCTTCAAAGTAGGCTGTGCGCAGGTCTCTTTTTTCGATCAGTCCCCTCTCCACCCCTTTTTCAAAGGGCATGATGCGAATGGTGGGATTATATTTGAGGAAAGCGTTGGCTCTCTCCTGCAAAGCATCGGTGACCGCCTGGGGAGCAAGCCCGCCGTACACGCCCCGCAGAGACTTGTAGCCGTTGTCTTCGGAGAAGTTATGACTGGCGGTCATCGTCACCCCGCCAGCGGCCTTGAATTTGCGAATGGCGAAGGTCATCAGCGGCGTGGGGGTGAAGGGCCTGCCCTCGGTGTCCATGAAGATGACCGCGGGCTGACCAGCTTCGGCGAAGACCTCGGCGTTCCCGGCAAAGACCTCGGCCGCAGTCTGGGCGAAACCCTCGGACAGGAAACGGGTATCCCCGCCGACGATCATGGGGCCACGGAAGCCCTCTTTTTGCACGCGCTCGACCATGGCCTGGCTGGTGGCCTTGACCGTTTCGGCGGTCAGAACGTAGCCGATCTTGCCCCTGACCCCGGAGGTGCCAAACAGGGCCGGGCCGGTGGCCTTGATCTCGGTCCATTCCTGTTCCCTGTACTCCAGCCCCTCGACTCCGGCCGGCAGAGCCTTGCGAGCCAGCTCCAGCTTGTAGCCAGGCAGGGCCAGGCGGGGCGTTCTGGCTAGCGGGGTTGCCCCACGACGGATCTCGAAATCCAGCAGTTCGGCGTCCTTACCGGCCCGAAAAGTGAAGAAGCTGGCGGCCATAGGCGTGAAAACCCCTTCCTCGATGGGCACCTCTTCCAACACGTCCAGGCGTTCCTCGTCCTCTCCCGGCGGGGGCGGGGTATAGGCCCGCACCGTTATGGTGTAATCCTCGCCGCTCAGGCCAGGGATTTCCCCCCTGATGCGATAGTGGTTGAAAAAGTAATCCCGGCTGCTGTCCAGGGCCATGATCTGAACCTGGATGGTGTCCAGGCCAGGCTTCTGTCCTGGTTGCAGGGAGAGGAGAGGAACCTGGCCGTATCTGACGGCGTTGTCGGTGACGATGATGTCGGATACGCCAGGGCCTTCGCCTGTAAAAGAAAATTTTCCCTTCTCAACTTCTGCTATTTGATAACTTAACAGATAACTTTTATTCTCCATTGTTGGCCTCCCTTTTCGTGGATTACGCTGCGAGACAGGTTCGCAGGCATTGTCATTGGATCTCCCGCTCGATGACCTGGGCGATAGCCTGCGCCTCTCGTTCGATGGTTTCCTGGTCTGGGCCTTCGATCATGACGCGGGCCAGGTTCTCCGTCCCGGAATATCTGAGCACAATTCTGCCCTGGTCGCCGAGCAAGGCTTGAGTCTTTTGCACCTGCTCCTGTACCACAGGGATATTTTCCAGGGGCGGCTTGCTCGGCACCGGCACGTTGATCAACACCTGGGGGTACTGGCGCATACATTTAGCCAGCCTGGAGAGAGGGAGCGAGCGGCGGATCATGGTCTCGATCACTTTCAAAGCGGTGTACATCCCATCGCCGGTGGTATGGCCTTCGCCGAAGATGATGACGTGCCCTGCCTGCTCGCCGCCTAACGAAAAATCCCCCTCGACCATGCGCTGGGTGACGTACCTGTCGCCCACCCGCGTCCTTTCCAGGGTAATGCCCTCCTCACGGAGCGACAACTCCAGGCCCAGGTTGCTCATCACCGTAGCCACCACGATATCGTTTTTCAGTTGCTTTCTGGCCTTCAACTCACGGGCCAGAATAGCCATGATGCAATCGCCATCGACAAAGTTCCCCCGTTCATCGACCAGTATGACCCGGTCGCCATCGCCGTCAAAGGCCACTCCCACGTCGGCGCTCTCCCTGAGCACCGCCTGGCGCACCGATTTGGGTTCAAGGTATTCGTAGCTTTCGTTGATGTTTAGCCCATCGGGTTGGTTGCTCATGGTCGCCAAATCTGCTCCCAACCGTTCAAAAAGGGCGGGAGCCCATTCCGAGGTCGCCCCGTGAGCGCAATCGAGCGCCAGGCGCAGGCCCCGGAAAGGACGAGAGCCTTCTACCAGGCTCTGGAGGTGGTCAATGTAATCCCATCCCCGCTGGTGTCCTTCGAGGCGGCGGCCCAAAGCCAGACAATCGACGTCAGGCTCGTCGCTACTCTGGGCCATCTTCTCGATCTCCTCTTCCATTTCGTCGGGGATTTTAAAGCCATCGGGGCCAAAGAACTTGATGCCGTTATCCTGGCAGGGATTGTGAGAAGCGGATATGACCGCTCCCAGACGGGCCCCTACCTGGGTAGTTAAATAGGCGATGCCAGGCGTGGTTAGCACCCCCAGGTGCAAGGTGTCCACCCCCTGAGACAGCAGGCCGGCAGCCAGGGCGTTCTCCAGCATGTGGCCGGAGAGCCGTGTGTCGCGGCCCACGGCCAGCAGCGGCCTTTCTCCCTCGGCCACGATGATCTGCCCCACCGCCTGTCCCAATCGGACAACGAAGTTGGGGGTCAGCGGCCAGCGGTTAGCCACGCCCCGGATGCCATCCGTTCCGAAAAGTTTCACGATCTTCGACATGCAACCATGACCTCCAAAATTTTTTATGATGTTCTGCCTCAAATTTCTCGTTTAGTTTACTACATGCACAATAGCTGCACAAGTCTGAGGTGCCTGGCGCTGGTATGAAACCGAAGGATCAACAGCGAACGTGAGAATTGAACGAACGCTGGCAATGCTATCAATAATAGTATCTCCCCTCAAGACTGTGGTTGCTCATTGCGTCCGTAGGCTTCATCCAAGCGTGTGAAAAATGGTTCAGTTCGTTAAATTCTACTGTTCGTTGTTGATCGTTTTTCATAGCAACTTCCAAAGTGCCAGGCCCCTGATACAACTACTCCACGATGAAGCTTTTCGTCCAGGCCGGGCGGGCCGGCCTGGGTTCCAGGACCTGCCAGGCTTCGTCGGTCAGGCGGTCGCTCATAGGCTGCAAAAACTCGTAGTATGAAAAACCCCCACCTTCGGCCACGACCAATTGCCCTGCAACGGGGACGACCACGTAGATGGGGAAGGCGTCACCCACCCCTTCTTCCAACACCTGGCCGCTATTGGCATCGGTGTGCACGTCGGCCACGATAGCCATCCGTTCGTCGGTTTCGGATTCGACCTCCTCTTTGACCAGGGGCGAGAAGGTGAGCAGCCCTTCCAGGATGCCGCCAAAGTTGCGGATCAACCCATATTCCTCTTCGGCGAGGGGCTGCGCGGTCAACTCCCGTTCGGCCATGCTCTTGAGGGCCAGGAGCAACTCTTTCATCTGCTTCAGTTTATTTTCGTATTCGGCGTTGAGCAGTCCCCTATCTCCCAGCCCGCTCTGCATCTGCTCGGCCAGGGAGGCCAGACGACCGTAGACCTGCGGCTGAGGCTCCACGTAGCCTTTAGCCGGTGGGGGCTGAGGTTGGAGGGCTGTGGCCCCCACGGTAGCGCTTTGTTTGGCGTAGAGGATGGTATCGTGTCTCAGCTCGGCCCACGAGCCTAGAAAAGTGTGCAGGTCCCTGTCTACCCAGGCTGGATTACGCATGAAGGCAGGATACCCTTCGCCTTTCACCTCCAGCAAAGGGCGCAGGCTATGAAGCCAGTTCCAGTAAAGGTTCTCCGTCCATTGCTCCGGGGGCAGGGCCTCGAACTCGGCCCTTAGTTTGGCTACCTGCTCCCGGTAGCCCTGGTACTCGGCGTCGCCCTCCTGCTCAATGATCTCGGCGGCGCGGGCCGAACCCAGCACTGAAGCCACGTCCAGGCCGCGCGGGAAGCCGCGGATAGGCCCGGCGATGGATTGTACCAGAGTGAAGGGCTGTCCCTGTCCCTGGTATAACCCCACCTGGTTGTAAACCAGTTGTTGGAAGACGTAGGAATCGGGGATGAAACGCTGGCCCATGAACCGAAAACCTTTGGTCACTTCTTGCGGCTCCTCCTGGTCGGTGACGAAGGAGGAGACGAGGCGCGGAGGACGTAAAGTCAGCGCTTTTTCGATGAAGGCGTCCAGCCTGGCCTCATCTTCCAGGTTGATGTCGGGGCCGTAGATTTCGTCCATGGCCTGGATGTAGTCGTGGACGTTCAGGTCGTCGGCGCTGCCCACGAAAAAGACCGTTGGCTCGTAGATGCGTTCCCAGATGGTCAGAGCCGGTTGCCCTTCTACCTGGCCGTTGCGCAGGGCGGTTACGATGAGGATGGCCTGGCGGGTTTCCATCCGTCCGGCGTCGATGTCCTGCTCTCTGCCGCCGGGGCGCAGGCGGAACGTCATGCGCCCGTACCACATCATGGCCTTGAAATAACGCTCGAAGTCCTGGTTGCGGGTGTAATGGCCGCGCGGCACGTACTGGCTATAATCCTCCATGTAACCGAAGATGGGAGACTCGCTCAGGTCTTGGTGGGCGTCGATGAGGCCCAGTTCCTCCCCGACCGGGCCGCTCACCACGTCCGGCACAGCGGCGCTTTCGTCCAAGAGTTTGAGAGCCACGGCGAAATAGGCCACGTTGCGTCTGGCCGCCTCTGTGGTCTGGCCCTCTGCGGCCTGATAGTGGGCCAGGGACGTTTCCAGCATGGTCTGGCTCAGGTTCTCCAGGTCAACGATGAAATGCTCTATCTCGGCTGTGCGCAGAGTGTAGTCGTAGAGGACGTGGAAGGCGTGGAGCAGGGCGTCGGTGGTAACGAAGGCGGGCACCCCACGCTTTTTAGCAGCCTGATAGATATCGTGAATCTGCCGGTATGGGTTCGGCGCCACCACAAAGCCGTTGGCTTCCAGGGCGGCCTGCTGAGGTTCGGTCAGGCTCAGCAGAACATCGGGATTTGCCACCTGCCCCAAATCGATAGCATAGGCCGACACTGAAGGCTGTGCGCTGGACATGGCTAACCCCGTGTTCGCGGGCAGACAACTGACAATTATCAACAACGAGACGAGAACAAACCGTATTTTCATCATCTTCCTCCCAAAGTATGATTGGATCCTTGTGGGCGATAGAGTTTACCTACCCATATTATAAAGGCAATTGACCGCTATGTCCAGCTTGAAATCTGACCAATTCTATGGTATACTTGGCGGCGGGTATAAAGGGTTGGACGGCAGACGGTGAACAAACTCCTCGCCCTGGAAGCGTTTGGCCAGGAAGATAAAACATGCGTCCGATAGTGGCTAGATATAAGGTGATTTATCAGATCACTCCTGGCAATGATTGGGAGATCAAAGGCGTGCCGGTCGATTGGGGGGAAGGGGCAATCAACCTGATGAAACAGGGATACAGCAAGCAGATATGGCGTGAAGTCTGCCGCCAGGCCCGTGAGGAAGAACTGTCTCTGGAGAATTACGAACAGGCTTTGGGAGAGTATACCAGGTATTACCGTATCTCCCCGGACATTCACACCCTCGAAGGGGAGACCACGCAAGAGTTGCGTCAGCGGCTACGCCAGATGTACGTTTTCAGCCGGGAGCCGACGTTGACGAAAGCAGAGTAAAAAATCCAGGATTATGAAAAAAGCCTTTGCGCTGGCGCTGTTGGCGATTACGATTGGCCTGGGTATGATCGTGGCCCACAGCCAGGTCACCTGCTCTCTGGCTTTTGGCCCTTTACAGGCAGAGCCTACGCCCTCGGCCACCGATTGCCTGCCCCTGCGGTCGGGCGCTACCTGGGTCTACGCGGCCCAAATCGCCTATATGGAAATGGCTGAGATCATAACCTACACCGGGCCGATTACCGTCGAAGTCACCGAGGTGGTAACACATTCTAACGCTATCACCGCTCATCTGTACCGCACCGGACACCCGCTCTGGCAGGAGCTTGACCGCCGCTTCTACTACGTGGCCGCCGCCCAGAAGGTCTATCGCGCTTATAGCGCCGAGCAGGTGGAGCAAATCCTGCAAGACCCCGAAAACCCCGACCTGGAGCCCGAGTACGTCTTTCCCATGCAGGTCGGAGACGAATGGGGCAGCGTCGACATGCTGGCCCGCAAAGATGGCTTTTACGTGTGGCGCGTCGAGGCCCAGGAAAATATCACCGTGCCCGCCGGATGCTTTACGGACTGCTACCGACTGGCCTTCTGGGCCCTCTCCGGCGATATCCACGTTGGCTTCTGCCCCGGCGTGGGCATGGTTTCGTATAAATATCACCATCACGGCTCGGTACAAGACGAAGATTGGCGGCTGGAAAGTTTCGAGTAGACCAATACCCTTGAGGTGAGAGGGTGGTGAAATTAGATATTGTCAAATATAACTTTTACGTTGAGTAATATAAATTATTCTGCAAAGGAGCAAAGTAAATATGGACTATCGCAACGTACCAACTACCTGTATCTACTGCGGCGCAGGCTGCGGCCTTTTTCTGGAGGTGCTGGATGGAAAAGTGATCGGCGTCTATCCTGATAAGGGCCATCCCATAAGTGAGGGCAGCCTGTGCATCAAGGGCTGGAACAGTTGGAGTTTCGTTCACCACCCGGACCGCCTGACAAAACCCTTGATCAAGAAGGACGGCCAGTTTGTGGAAGCCAGTTGGGACGAGGCCCTGAACCTGGTGGCCGACAAGCTGCGGGGAGCCAAAGAAAAACGTGGCCCCGACGCTCTCGGCTTCCTGTGTTCGGCCAAGTGCACCAACGAAGACAATTACGTCTTCCAGAAGTTCGTGCGAGCAGTGATCGGTACCAACAACGTCGATCACTGCGCCCGTCTCTGACACTCCGCTACCGTGGCCGGTCTGGCCGCAGCGTTCGGTAGCGGAGCGATGACCAACTCCGTCCCTGAGTTGGAAGAGGATGCCACCTGCATCCTGGTAATAGGTTCTAATACCACCGAAAACCATCCCCTCATCGGGGCGCGCATCATGCGGGCCGTGGAGAAGGGGGCCAAATTGATCGTGGTCGATCCACGTCACATTCAACTGGTCCGTTTCGCTGACATCCACCTGCGTCACAACTCAGGCACCGACGTGGCCTGTCTGAACGGCTTCATGAACGTCATTCTCAGCCAGGGGCTGGAAGACCGGGAGTTCATCGAGGGGCGGACGGAGGGATTTGAGGAGCTAAAGGCGGTGGTGGAGGAGTATACCCCGCAGCGGGTGGAGGAGATCACCGGCATCCCGGCCCAGGAGCTGATCGCCGCCGCCAGGATGTACGGTCAGGCGGAACGGGCTTCCATCGTCTATGCGATGGGCATCACTCAGCACATCACCGGCACAGATAACGTCAAATCCTGCGCCAACCTGGCTATGCTGACCGGGAACATGGGCAAAGCGGGCACCGGGGTCAATCCACTGCGCGGCCAGAACAACGTGCAGGGGGCCTGCGACCTGGGCGGCCTGGTCAACGTCTACCCTGGCTATCAGAAAGTGACCGACCCGGCAGCGCAGCGCAAATTTGAAGACGCCTGGGGCGTGCAGCTTCCGAATGAGGTGGGGTTGACGGTGACGGAGATGGTCGACGCCGCCGGGGAGGGTAAGATAACGGCTATGTACATTATGGGCGAAAATCCCATGGTGGCCGACCCTGACATCAACCACGTGCGCCACGGCCTGGAGCAACTGGACTTCCTGGTCGTCCAGGACATTTTCCTCTCAGAGACGGCCGAACTGGCTGACGTGGTACTGCCCGCCGCCTCCTTTGCCGAGCGAGACGGCACCTTCACCGCCACCGACCGGCGCATCCAGTTGATCCGCCAGGCCATCGAGCCAGTGGGCGAGAGCCGGGTGGACTGGCAGATCGTTTGTGACCTGGCCCATCGCCTGGGGGCCGCTCAAGGCTTTGAATTCGCTTCCGCAGCCGAGATCATGGACGAGATCGCCCGCCTGACGCCCCTCTACGGCGGGGTCAGCTATGAGAGGTTGGAGCGAGAGGGCTTCTTGCAATGGCCCTGCCCGGCCACTGACCATCCGGGCACGCCCTATCTGCACAAGGGGAAGTTTTCGCGGGGCAAGGGCAAGTTCCATCCCCTTGCTTTCCAGGAGGCCGACGAGTTACCCGACGAGGAATACCCGCTGACGCTGACCACCGGACGGATGATGTTCCACTGGCACACGGGCACGATGACCCGTCGTTCGGCCAAGCTGGACAAAGAGGTGCCGGAAGGGTACGTGGAAATTCATCCCCAGGACGCCCAGGCGTTGCACATCGGCAAGTCGGAGCGGATACGCCTGGTCAGCCGCCGGGGCCAGATCGAGACCAAAGCCTGGATCACCCGCCGGGTGCCGCCCGGCTTGGTGTTCGTGCCTTTCCACTTCGCAGAAGCGGCGGCCAACGCTTTGACCAACGCCGCCCTCGACCCGGTAGCCAAGATTCCCGAATATAAAGTGTGCGCCGTGCGGGTGGAGAAGATAGCGTAATACGTATCAGGTGCCTGGCACTTCCAAAGTGCCAGGCACCTTTTATGTCTACTCTTTGAAGTCTTCAAGCGGAGCGTCGTAATCGTCCGCCATCACGATCAGACCTCTGGCACTCCCAAATTCAGGGTGACGTTGAGGTAACTCTACTGGCATCAACTGCACAGCCTGTTGGCTATTCTTGATGATAAAGATCTCTTCACCGCTCACCGCTGCGTTGAACAAATCAGGCAGTTGAGTGGCGGCTTCGGCAAGATTGACTTGCTGCATATCTACGTACCCTCCTCCACATAATTCCGATTGGCCTGTTATACGGGAATCCTTGTGGTGTCCTGCGTCTGGGAATAATTATAAGGCAACCGTCCTGTTAAGTCAAAAGTAGCGTCAGCGCAGGACAAATTTCATCTCCACCTGCCAGCTTTCCCCCGGCTCCAGCCCGATCTCCCACAGGGGCATGATACAGGAGCACTGGTAAACCCGCTCGAAACCGCTCTCCGAACTGGAGATGGTTTCGATGGGCATATGCCATAACAGGGCCGGCCGGCTGAGGCGCAGCTCGATCTCCAGGCCAAACCACTGGTGCACCAGGGCCAGTTCGGTCAGGTCTTCGACTTCGCCCTGGGCATCCAGGTGCAGGTTATCCAGGCCGGGGAGGCGGTAAAAGGCATCGGGAGCGTGGCCGGAGAGCAGCCCAAAATTGAACTCCACGCCGAAACGTGTTTTTATCAGGTGTGGGCCGGTGTTGGTCAGGGTGTAGGCGATGGGCAACTCCGTCCGCCCGCCCTCGATGCGCAGGCGCTTTTCCACCCGCAGGGGGGCAAAAACTTCTCCCACCCAGAGATGGCCGTCGCGCCTCAGCACCAGGCGGAGGCCAGTTGCGTTTTGTCCTTCCACCTGGTAGGCGTAAGGCTGGTTGACGAAATCGCCGGCCTCGTTGTAGTCGGCCCGCTGGAAGTCTTCCAGGGTCTTGCCAGGGGGCAGGCAGTGGTCGATGAGGGCCGTGCGCCGATACCAGTCGTAATGCAGGAACCTGTCCAGCCCCTTTTCTTTGGCCTGCACGATCTCGTGGATGGTTACGGTCTCCCCTTCTTCCTCCGCCTGCTCCGACTCCTCTTTCCGGGCCAGCTCCCGGAGGGTGTGGTGATATCCTTCCGGGCGACGGCTCAGGTTGTTGAGCAGGTTGAAGTTTTTGGCCCGCCAATCCCACTCGAAGAGCGAACCGCCCTGTTGCAGATTGAAATAGAGGCTCATGGCCTGGCTCTCGACCAACAGCTCCGGGTGGCTATCGCGGTCGAAGTCCGTTTCTGTGACCTCCACCCAGGCTTTCCCTCCGTGCCGAGCCTGGTCGGCCAGGTTTTCGGCGGCGATGAGGCGCTGATAATTGGCGGTGCGGATGTGCGACAGGTAGATGCCCCCAAAGACGCCGTGCCAGTAGGGACAATTGCATTGACCAGCCCACAGATGAGATAAAGCTTGCAGGATGGTCTCCCGCCGGTCGGGGGGAAGAAGTCGAACGCGATCCAGGACCGTAGTAACGACTTCAGTCGTTACGTTGCCCGGCAATTCGGAGGCGATCCAGTCGTAAACCTTATCGTGGACGCGCAGCATCTTCTTGTGCATGTCGTTGACCTCCGGGTACTTGACCAGGAAGTTGCGCCAGAAGCCGCCTCTGACGAAACGCAGGATATCCTCTCGCCCCTCGTTCTGAAGACGATGTTTGAGGGTCACGATCTGTCCCGACAGAGCAGGGGGCAAGGCCCACTCGGTCATCTCGTCGTAGGAGGTGGTGGGCAGATATATGCGCCCCAGGGCCGGAAAGCGCCGGGCGTATTCGCCGGGAGGAATGGTCTCCACCCAGTCGGCATTTTCCTCTAAAGCCTGAAAGAAGCGCTCCATCCAGCCTTTCTCCCAGATGTGCTGATAGGTACCCGGCCAGAGGCCAAACTTCTCGCCGTCGTCGCCCATGATGGCCGCTTTGGCTGCATCTTCGTGCTCGACGGCTTCCTCCCGCAAATAGTCCATCACTTCGTCCACCGTGGCCCAGGGGATGCTATAGCGTAAATGCTTGCTGGTGGGCAGAATCTTAAGGGTGGCTCCCTGTTCCTCGGTGACGTAATAGCCGAACAGGTCTTCATCTTCCAGCCCCACCCACTTGAAATGGGTGTCGTCCACGATGATGTATTCCACCCCGGCCTGGGCCAGAGGCTTAGCCAGGTGCGGCTCCCAGACCCGTTCGGCCAGCCAGGCTCCGCGCGGCTGGTAGCCGAAATCCTTCTGCACGGCGCTGGTCATCCTGGCGATCTGTCCCAATTTATCGGCGTCGGGGATGGAGGGCAGGATAGGCTCGTAATAGCCGCCGGTCATGATCTCCACCTGCCCGCGCTCCACCAGAGCCGCAATGCGAGGCAAAAACTCAGGCCGGTTCTCGACCAGCCAGTCGCGCAGCGGGCCGGTATAGTGCAGCGCCAGGCGGATACCAGGATGGCGCTCCAGGATATCGACCATAGGCGCGTAGGCTTTGTCGTAAGCCTCGGCAAAGACGTGGTCGAAATTGCCCACCGGTTGATGATTATGAATAGCCAGAACCAGGTAAATGTGTTTGGACATGATCCTCCCTTTACTTTGTCGAATAGCATCGCCGCAGAGCAAAAGTCAATCAGAGGCTTTTATCATTCAGCAAGCACACCAACTTCTCAAGCAAATCTACTATCTTTTTCCTATCCCGTCCCTCACCCAGCGACCAACGTGCCACCGCCTGTCCCCATGCCCTATCAATATACATAATTTCCCACGCCAGAAACCAGAGGGTAAATATCACAGCCAGCAGCAAAACATCAGTCAACGAGTACGATAAATACGGCTTTAACACCTCTAGCACTAACACAGCAAGGCCAGTAAGGGCAAAGGGGCCAAATACCAATATAAAAAATTCCATTCCTGTCTCCTTTCGCTACCCCCTTTGAGTTCTGTTCGGTCATTATAGCCTACCCGCTCAGAGAGCGCAACGTCACAACCGTAGTCAAAAACACTGACAATACTATCTCGTCTGCACGTACTTACGGAAGCGGGTGATGCCCACCGCCAGGGCCGCAGCGACGAAGAAAACCACCAACTGCACTTCGAGATTAAAGGCAAAAAAGTTCGAGGCGGCGCTGATGTAGCGGCACTCTGGAGGCGTAGCCAGGAGGTGATGCACCAGGGGCATCCACAGGTAGCTCAGGCTCAGCCCCATCGCCAATAGCGCCCCTGCTCCGGGCGATGGCTTACGCCGCCAGGCCCGCAACCCGGTCATAATGACCAGCCAGACCGCCCCTGCGATTGTGCTCCCAAAAGCTACCAGATAAGCCATGCTAACGCTAAGGCGCAGCCCTCTGCCCGGCAGTTCAATGGCCTGCAGTAGTAACAAAGTGGGCATCAGCCCCATCCCGTCGAACGCCAGCCAGATGAGGTCGACCGGCCTCCGGGCGGCCAGCGAGCCGGGCATCAAGGCCAGGGCCAGACCGATCAGGGTGGCGAGCACGCAGGCGGCGGCGTTTAGAGGAGGAAGGGTCGGCCAGTTGGCGGTCATGGTGATGATGGCAATGCCCACGATCAGCGGTGGGGCGCAGAACGCCCATACCTGCCACCAGGCCGGGGGGCGATAGCTCCGGCGGCGCAAAGCCTCAATCCGACCCACCAGCCAATTGGCGGCTACATATAAGATCATTACTGCGCCGCAGGCCACCAGTCCAGACATCCAATAGCGGCTGCTCGTCACCTCGTCGAAGGGCGTGGCCCCCAGGTGCCCGTACAGAAAAATGGCGTATCGGTCGGCTACGGCAAACCAGTAGTAGAACAGACCGAGAATAAACAGCCCCACAGGCGCAGCGTGCAGCAGGGCAGGTGTCCACCTCACCGCGCCTCCGAAACGCCCATACTTCTTTGTCTGGCTCATACGCTTTGTCCTTTTTTCAGAGATCGTCAATAATCATACCGCATTTGGGGGGGATTGGCAAACACGGATTAAGGTCACGAATTTCACGGATTAGAGTCGCGGATTCCACAGGGAATCCGTGACATCCGTGAATGAAATCCGTGTTGGCTCCGTGTCGGGAGTTGTTTGCATAAATGTTTGCTATGGGCTATAATTAAGCTGAGAGTAAGTCGGGCGCCGCTCAAGCTCCCGCCAGCGTTCGTCTTTGAAAGAGAGGTCGAAACATGATAAAAAGAGGCTTAATCATTTTCTCCCTGTTTCTGGTGGTGGTTGGCTCTGGCTCGATAGCCGGGCTTGCTCCTGCCTGCGCCTCGGATCCCACTCCCACCGCTGGCGAGCCGACCGCCACGCCGCTTCCCGCCGAGGCCACCGTTGAGCCGCCGCCCGATCAGCCTTTGGCGGCCAGGGTCAACGGGCAACCCATCCTGCTGGAGGACTACGAAAAAGAGGTAGCCCGCTTCGAGGCGGCCATGATCGCTCAGGGTTACGATCTATCGAGCGAAGAGGGGCAGCAAATGATGGCCCAGACCCGTCTCCAAATCCTGGAGTCCATGATCGACCTGGTGCTCATCGAGCAGGCCGCCGCTCGTGAGGGGGTAACGGTCTCAGAAGAAGAGGTAGAAGCCGAGGTGCAGGCCAACATCGACCTGGCAGGTGAAGAAGAGTTCATGGCCTGGCTTGAGGCTAACAATATGACCGTGGAGGAGTTCCGGGCCACGGTGCGCGCTCAACTGCTGAGCGCCGCCATGTTCGAGAAAGTGACCGCTTCGGTGCCCGCCTCAGCCGAGCAGGTGCACGCCCGTCACATTTTGCTGGAAAAGGAAGAGGAAGCCCGTGAACTCCTGCATCAATTGCAGGGAGGAGGCGACTTCGCGGCCCTGGCTAAACTGTACTCGCAGGACGAAAGTACCAGGGAACAGGGTGGAGACCTGGGCTGGTTTGCCAGGGGGCTGCTGGCTCCCGAGGTGGAGGAGGCGGCCTTTGCCCTCGAAGCCGGCCAGATCAGCGACGTGGTGCATAGCCAGTTCGGCTATCACGTTATCCAACTCCTGGAAAGGGAAGACGACCGCCCGTTGTCGGCGCAGATGGTGCAAAGTCTAAAGGAACAGACTTTCAGACGCTGGATGCAGGAGCAGCGGGAGGCGGCTATCATCGAGCGATTTGTGGAAACAGAGTGAATGGAGTGCACTTGACAAAAAGCTATAATGTGTGCTATCATGGTATATAGGATAAAACTCATGTTTCACCTGGGAGCGAGGAGGAATCGGCCCTGGTGATGCGATTTAGAAATTGGCTTCTGGGGCTTCTGGGTTGCGTGGTCATTGTCTTCGCCGCCATTGGCTTTCTATCGCTGGGGGCTTTTATCCTGCTCTCTGGGCGCCAGACGAAAGGCGTGCCCCTGAAGGTGGAGTGGAACGACCCGATAGGCGAGATCGATACGGGGAAGGTATCGCCCGGCGTGGCTTTGTTGGCCCTCACGGTCACAGACGACCTGACCGCCATCAATCAAGCTCTGGCTGAAGGTGAACTGGACAGCGCCTATGCCCTGATCGCCATCAGCACCGATCTGACCGCCCAAGAGAGGGCTGGCAGCCTTCTGCTTCTGGGACAGCGTTACGCCGCCGCCAGGGACAGGGACAAGGCTCGTCTGTGCTATCATCTGGTGTACACCATTGCCACCCTAAGCCCGACCCTGTTCGATTTCGACCGCGCCAACGCCTGTCTCCAGAGCGGGCAGGGGTTGAGCGAACTGAACGACCGGGGCCAGGCCAAATTCAAGTACGACCAGGCGCGTACCATCGCCTTGTACAGCCCTTACCTGAAAAGGGCCCATCGTAAACACATCCTGGACCGGCTGGTAGCGGCCTACACCGCGCTGGGAGCGGACCGCTCGGAATGGCTGGAACTGGAACAGTACGTGGCTCTGGAAAAGGGAGAACCCTCTCTGGCCGGGCCAGGCGAGGAGTCAGTCCTGGGCGAGCTGTTCACCCAGGAGACAGTTGTCCCCGAAATCCAGGAAGCGGAGGCCGAACGTCAGCGGGCCGCCCAGAACTTTCTGGATTACTACCGGGATAGAGTGGGGGACGTGCCCGAATCATTGACCACCGAACTGGCGGTGGCCCTTCAGGTGGAGGATGCCGTCAGGATGGGCACCTACCAGGCGTATATCTTGAACGCCTCTCAGGTGGCAGATAAGATCGCCCTGCTCCAGGCCAAGATCGATTGGCTGACCAGCAAGTACGCTGTCGCTCTTAAAGCCTATGGCTTTAGCCTGGTGCCAGAGTGGGAAAATCAGAAAGGTAGAATTCAATCCGAGCTGAGCAAAGCCTATGAAGAGCTTTTTGCTCTCTATGGAGATCAGATCGTTGCCTTGCCGGAGGCCGGTAGCGTAGATCGCGCTTGGGTGGAGGTGCTGAGACGAGAGATTGAGGTTGGTCAGCTAGGATTGTATCCCAATTATCCCCAGGAACAACTCCTGGAAAAGCTGAGAGAGGCTACGGCCCGCTTAGCGACTGGTGGGCAGGATAAGTCCCTACGCCTGGAGGTTATTTTTAACCAGGGAACTGCTACTTTTATCCTTACCAATGGCGAGTAGTAAATAAATGGATTAAGCCAGCCGTACCACTTTGGGTGCCAATTTGAAAGGGGTAGGATTATGATGATACTTGGCCGGTTGAGTGAGAGAGTGGCCAGGGTTCTTGCCATCATCGTCCTGGTCATGACGATCCTGGTCTGCTTCTGCTACGCCGTTATCTTTGTCAACCCCGGGGTGTTTTTTAACCCTTATCCGCCGCCCGCCGCCTCGATTGCTCAGGTGGAGCCGCCGCCACCTGCGGAAGTAAATAGCGGTGATGGAGTGGAAGCGGCGGAGGTGGCGACGCCCCTTCCCACGGAGACCGCAATCCAGGGCAGAAAGCCCACGCCTACTTTTCCGCCTACCTGGACCTATACCCCCACTTCCACCCCGACTCCCACTTCCACCCCGACCCATACTTCCACCCCGACTCCTACTCTGACGCCGACGCCGACCGAAACGCCGACCGAGCCGCCGACCCTTACCCCTCGGCCACCAACGCCCATCCCTCCCCCCACCGTTCCCCCCACCTGGACGCCCACCCCCAGACCTAAATATCCCTGGAGTGTGGGCACGGTGTGGGGTTATCCGAACTGCGGCACCACAGGGGTGATGGGCATCACCAAGGAGCGCTGGACGGGGGAGCTGGTATCGGACGTGGCTATCCACTACTGGGCCGATGGGCTGGAGCCGGGTTTTTGGGCGCTGACCAACGATGAGTACATGGATGAGCTGAATAACAAGAACTGGGATGGCCTGCTGGAGTCCCACCCCAAAGCGGGGAGATGGCACGCCGTAGTGGTGCGCAACTGGGGCCACGGTGAACCCCTCTCGCCCATCGTCGATTTCGAGACCACCGGCACTCTGTGCGAAGGCGACGGCTTCGTGAACTGCGAACAGACCAGCCCCGACCGCATCAGTTGCCGGGCCACAGGCGCCGTGCAGTGGGTGCAGATCACCTTCATAAAAGAGTACGAAGCAGACTACGAGAGCGAGGAATGGTGAGGAGCCCTGCCTATGAGACAGATGTTTGATCAACTGGATGAAAGAGTATTACGTCTCGTTACCATTGTGGTGGCGGTCATAACCGTCCTGATCTGCCTGTGTTACGCCGCCATTTTCCTTAATCCCTACCTGCCCTTCAACCCCTTTCCGCCGCGTGAGAAAGGGGGAGGGGCAGTGGTAACGGAAGAAGCTACGGTGGCCCTGGCCGAAGAAGTCACCCCCACCTTCCCTCCGACCTGGACCCCGACCGAGACCACGACGGCTACCCCGACCAAAACCAGCACCCCAACACCAACCACGACCAGCACCCCTACTCCAACCAGGACGCCTATCCCCTCGCTCACTCCTAGCCCGACGATCACCTCCACCCCGCCGCCGCCTCCCCCCACGCCTGAACCGCTCTACTCTTTGGGGGAGATGCTGGCCGGGCCGCGGTGCAGCGAAACCGGGGTCTTCGGGGTGATCTACACCGTTGATGGTCTGCCCCTATCCGGCATCGAGATCAGGGTGTGGGGCGAAGATGGCACCTCCCCGCCTGGCGCAGTGTCCAATTTCGATGGAGAGTACGATATCACCATCGACACCAAGCCCCGCGATGGCCTGTGGTGGATGCAAGTCTTCGAATGGGGTCAACCCTCCTCGGACAAAATCGGGTTCAAGACCAGCCAGGCCGGATGTAAGAAGACTGGCAAACAATTGTTCAAGGTCGATTGGCAACGTACCCACTAAGCAATAGTGAACTAACAGGTTGAAATGTGAGTATAGTACTATTGACATTGACCTTCATAGGTGATATAATTTTTGGGAGAGGTGCAAATTTGCCCGGCAACGGTCCCTCATTGTTGGGTTATTAAGCCTGTCCTCTGAAAGTTAAGCCGATGATGAGGAAGGATGAGATGAGATGAGAGAATCGAGCTGGAGGGCCGGGTTCTGCTTTTTGTTGTGTGCGGTCCTGGTCTCAGGTATTGTCGCGGTGCTGGTCTCCATAAGTGAAGCCTCGCCGTCCGCGCAGGCGCCCACCCAGGAGCCTACCCCAAGAACGCCGGTGCTGCCGACTCCCACTACGCCCCCCACCTGGACCTCGACCCCGACCAAAGCGCCGGTATCGCCTACCCCTACTCCAGCCACCCCCATCCCGACCCAGGGGCCAAGGCCGACCCCTACAGGTGAGACCACGGTCACGGTGGTGCCGGGCCAATCGCCCACCCCCACTTTTACCGCGCCGCCTTTCATTTTGCCTACCCGCACCTTCACCCCTGGCCCGACAAGTACCCCTGGGACGCCGACGGAAACCAAGACGCCGAAAGAACCGACCGACACCCCCGAGCCCACCGATACCCCCGAGATGGTGCCGGTGACCCCTATTTACGACGTGACCGATACCCCCGCGCCGGTGACGGTAATTCCCGTCACTGCCCAACCGGCTCCCACCCAGACTTCCACCGAGACCTCGACTCCCACCCTGACCGCCACGTCTACCTCTACCTCTACGCCCACTCCCACCCCCACCCCTACCCCCACGCCCACCACCCCGCCGGATAACGAACCACCGGCCCCGCCCGAGGGCGTGGAGGCCGTGCCTGGCGGGGAGGTGCGCATCAGGTGGGACCCTAACAGCGAAGCCGATCTGGAAGGCTATAGAGTCTATCGTCGTCCCTGCACGCCGGGCGGCCAGTACACCAGGATCGCCACCCTGGACAAGAGACTGACCACTTATAAGGACGAAGACGTGCTCAGCGGCGAATTTTGGTGTTACTCCGTCACCGCCTTCGATCGGGCCGGCAACGAATCCGGGTTCAGCAAAGAGGTCAAGGCGCCGGAGCCGCTGCACGGCGTGTACGGAAGGATTTTGCTGCCGGCCGGCTGTACCTCGCCCCTGTTCTGGGCCGTGATCCTGCTGGCTCTGCTCCTGGCGACCAGGCTGGTGGAGCTTAGGAAGACCAGGCCGGCCGAGGCCACCACAGACCTCGAAGAGGCTCAAGTGAGCGACGACGCGGACTGAGAGACCCATTCCGCCGGGGACTCAAACGTCCACCGCATGTATTAAAACGCCACACGACTGAAATCGTTACTGCAAAGCGTAGCGACGACTGCGGTCGTCCGTTCGGGAACTACGCACACGCTGGCAGTATCATCGAACGCTTAAGGCGGCAGAAAGGTGTGACAAGGTGTAACCATGAAGAAAACCGTTATTATCCTGACAGTCTTGATG
>DAOULT010000163.1:0-21456 GCA_034417895.1 Anaerolineae bacterium
CGTTGGAGTCGGGAAGGAGCGCAGGCCGTGCTGGCTTTGCGCAGTGTTCTGCTCAGCGGACGGTGGGACGATATTTGGCCATCTTCTCACCCTCTCCCAAAAGCCGCCTAAAATCCTGGACAGACCCCGTGCCATGAGGACGCTTGCAATCTTTGGCAAAAGGTGATAGAATACGTGGAGCATTCAATGAAGCAGTGCAGGCAGATTGACCTCAATGTTGGAAAAGGTTAGAGTCTTCCCAATCATCAATTCGATGTATCACGATAAATTTTATTCTTCTGAAAGTATGTTTCCCCACTCTATTACTACTCTTTGTGATATCTAATCAGCTACTATTAAAAATAGGCCGTGCTGTGCAAGAACCCTGTTTTGATAACGGACGTTCTGAGACCAATGAGTAAGGAAGGGGGTGATAACTGATTCATTGTCGTTCTAAAATAACTGTGTAATAACAGATAAGGAGGAAAGGAGAAGATCATGAAAGGCGTAAAATTTCTGGCTTTGATGGCTATAGTGGTCATGCTTCTGAGCCTGGCGCCGGCGGCCCCGATTGCGGCCCAGGAGGGCGAGTGGCCGGATGTGATCAAGGTGGGACTTGTCAACCACCTGACGGGCGATGCGGCGGCCTACGGCCAGAGTATGAAGAAAGGCACCGAGGTGGCCCTCAAGGAGATCAACGACGCCGGGGGCATCCACGGCCATCCGGTAGAGGTCATCTACGAGGACGACCGCCTGAGCGCCGCCGACGCCCAGACCGCGTTCCTCAAGCTGGTGGAGACCGACAAGGTGCCGGTCATCATGGGCTCCGGCTCCAGCACGGTCAGTCTGTCCATCTGTCCCAAAGCTCAGGAATACCAGGTGGTGCAGATTTCGTCTATCTCGACAGCGCCCTCGCTCAAGGATTGTGGTGAGTACTTCTTCTCGGTCATGGCCTCGGACGTGGCTCAGGGGCCGGAGTGGGCCAAAGTGGCCGAGCACCTGGGGGTCAACGAAGCGGCGGTGATGTACCTCAACAACGACTACGGCATCGGGGTCAAGGATACCTTTGTGGAATCATTCCAGGCGGCGGGGGGTACGGTGCTCATCGCTCAGCCCTTCGAGTTGGGGGCCAAAGACTTCCGCACCGAAATTCTGAAGGTGCAGGAGACCAACCCGCAGGTGGTGTTCATCGTTGACCACGTGGCCGAAGGGTCGATCGTGCTCAAGCAGGCGCTAGAGTTGGGCCTGGACGTGCAGTGGGTGACGGACGTGTCGATGTTGGCCCAGGAGGTCATCGACCTGGCTGGCGAGGCTTCCGAGGGAGTGATGGGCCTGCGGGCTGGCTCCACCCAGACCCCGGAGTACAGGAAGTTTGAAGAAGCCTTCGTGGAGATGCATGGCGAGCCGCCGACCATCTGGGCCGACTTCGCCTACGACACCATGATGGTGGTAGCCAAAGCCATCGAGATCGGTGGCTACGACGCCGACGGCATCCGCCAGGCTCTATTTGAGGTAGGCGAGACCTACATGGGCGCCTCTGGCACCAAGCGCTTCGACGAGTACGGCATCGCCGAGGGCGTCTACGAATGGATGATCGTCAAGGACGGGCAGTGGGAAGTATACGAAGGCTCTCCCACGCTCCAGCCCAGGGAAGAGGAAAAAGAAGTCGAGCTACCGGAGGGGCCGATCAAGGTGGGGCTTGTCAACCACCTGACGGGCGATGCGGCAGCCTACGGCCAGAGTATGAAGAAAGGCACCGAGGTGGCCCTCAAGGAGATCAACGACGCCGGGGGCATCTACGGCCATCCGCTGGAAGTCATATACGAGGATGACCGCCTGAGCGCCGCCGACGCCCAGACCGCGTTCCTCAAGCTGGTGGAGACCGATAAGGTGCCGGTCGTCATGGGCTCCGGCTCCAGCACGGTCAGTCTGTCCATCTGCCCCAAGTCGGATGAATACGGGGTGGTGCAGATTTCGTCCATCTCCACTGCCCCCTCGCTCAAAGACTGCGGCCCCTACTTCTTCTCGGTCATGGCCTCGGACGTGGCTCAGGGGCCGGAGTGGGCCAGGGTGGCTGAGTATCTGGGGGCCAACGAAGCGGCGGTGATGTACCTCAACAACGATTACGGCATCGGGGTCAAGGACACCTTTGTGGAAGCGTTCCAGGCGGCGGGGGGCACGGTGCTCATCGCTCAGCCCTTCGAGCTGGGGGCCAAAGACTTCCGCACCGAAATTCTGAAGGTGCAGGAGACCAACCCGCCGGTGGTGTTCATCGTTGACCACGTGGCCGAAGGGTCGATTGTGCTCAAGCAGGCCCTGGAGTTGGGCCTGGAGACGCAGTGGGTGACGGACGTGTCGATGTTGGCCCAGGAGGTCGTCGACCTGGCTGGCGAGGCTTCCGAGGGAGTGATGGGCCTGCGGGCTGGCTCCACCCAGACGCCGGAGTACAGGAAGTTTGAGAAAGCCTTCGTGGAGATGCACGGCGAGCCGCCGACCATCTGGGCCGACTTCGCCTACGACACCATGATGGTGGTAGCCAAAGCCATCGAGATCGGTGGCTACGACGCCGATGGCATCCGCCAGGCTCTATTCGAGGTGGGCGAGACCTACGTGGGCGCCTCTGGCACCAAGCGCTTCGACGAGTACGGCATCGCCGAGGGGGTCTACGAATGGATGATCGTCAAGGACGGGCAGTGGGTCCTTTACGAGAAATGAGGATCGAGCAAGCCGGGGGAGGGGAGCCAACCCCTCCTCCGGTTTAAGGGAATGGCGATACAGAAATGAGAGGAGGATAGGTAACTTAATGAGAATTTTTTCCCAATTATTCGTTAACGGTCTTATCGCCGGGGGCAACTACGCCCTGGCTGCCATCGGCTACTCTATGGTCTATGGTATTTTAAAGTTTATCAACTTTGCTCATGGCTCGGTGGCTATGGTGGGAGCCTACATTGCCTTTGTGCTGGCCGTATTTCTGGCTAATTTTCTGCCTCTCAGTTACGTGCTTATTTTGCTCCTGGCTTTCTTGCTTGGCATGGTTCTGACGGGCCTTTTGGGGGTGAGCATCGAAAAGATTGCTTATCGTCCTCTGCGTCGGGCTCCCAAGCTGGCCCCTTTGACCACCGCCATCGCCGTCTCCTTCGTCCTGGATGCCGCCGTGATGATCCTGGTGGGGGCCGACATCAGGAGTTACAAACTGCCCGTAGTACGGGGCTGGCGGCTCGGTCCGGCTTCCATCACTCCTCTTCAGATCACCATCATCGTCTCCAGTTTGCTTTTCATGCTCTGTCTGCACCTTTTGTTGACTCGCACCAGGCTGGGCAAGGCCATCCGCGCCGTGGCCGACAACCTGAGTCTGGCCGAGGTGGCTGGCATGAATACGGATATGATCATCTCCGCCGTGTTCGCCATCGGTTCGGCTCTGGCTGCCGCCTCCGGGGCGCTTATTGGCATGGACAGCAACCTCCAGCCCACCATGGGGTTTATCATCACCATCAAGGCTTTTGCGGCGGTGGTGCTGGGGGGGCTGGGCAACGTCTATGGCGCTATCGTGGGCGGGTTTGTCATCGGCTTCGTGGAGAATATGGGCATCTGGTATCTGCTCGGCGGCGACGCTCGCTGGAAAGACACCATCGCCTATAGCATTCTGATTCTGGTGCTTTTGTTCCGGCCGGCCGGTATCTTCGGCTCCAAAGAAGAGGCCGCCGCCGGGGTCTTGCAATAGAGATAACGTCTAGACCTGACAGGTTTTCAAAACCTGTCAGGTCTCTGATAAAAGAGGGGTAAGGTTATGGAACTGGTTGTTCATCTTCTGGTGCTGGTTGCCATCTACTCTATCCTGTCCATCAGTCTCAATCTCCAGGTGGGTACCACCGGGCTGTTCAATCTGGGGATGGCCGCTTTCTACGGCGTGGGCGCTTATACTTCGGCCATCCTGGCCCTGAAGGGTGCGCCCATCTGGCTCTCCATGCTGGGGGCAGTGATTATGTCCGCCCTGGTCGGCTTCCTGATCGGCATCCCCACTCTGCGGTTGGTGGGCGACTACCTGGCCGTAGCCACCATGGGTCTGGGAGAGATTGCACGGGCCGTTTTCAAAAACTGGGACTCGATGACGCGTGGAGTGAAGGGCCTGCCGGGCATTCCCCAGGCTACCCTGGTGGGCATTACTTTCGACTCCGCTCCCAGGTTCCTGGCCCTGAGCGTGGTTATGCTGGTCATCGTCTACGTCGTGGCCGAGCGGTGGCTCGCCTCTCCTTTTGGCCGGGTGCTGAAGAGCATCCGTGAGGACGAGACGGCCGTGCAAGCCCTGGGCAAAAATACTTTCTGGTTCAAGATGTGGTCGCTGATCATCGGGTCGGCTATGGCCGGGCTGGCCGGTAGCCTGTTCGCTCATTACATCAACTTCATCGATCCTTCCAGCTTCGTCATGTGGCTGACCTTCTTCATTTTCCTGATCATTATGATGGGGGGCTTAGGCAACAACCTGGGAGCGGTGATAGCCACCGCCGTTTTTGTGGCTGTGCGGGAGAGTTTGCGTTTCGTCAACCTGCCGGAACAATTGAACCCCGACGCTTTGCAACAGTTGATTTTTGGGGTGTTGTTGATCGTGGCGACCATCTATCTGCCACGGGGCATCATTCCAGAAAAGAAAACCGTCATCGAAAAACCACAAACCTCTGTTGGTAGTAACGACCTTAGTCGTTAACTATGTGTGTTTATCGAATCAAAAACGACTAAAGTCGTTATTACATAACTCGTTAAAGATCATTGGAGATGGCTGATGCTAAAGATTGAGAATCTAACCAAGGATTTCGGGGGGCTGAGGGCGGTTGATCGCTGCTCTTTTGAGGTGCCGCAGCACGCTCTGTTTGGGCTGATCGGGCCTAACGGTTCGGGTAAAACCACCGTCTTCAATCTGGTGACTGGTTTCCTGGAGCAGACCGCCGGACAGGTTTTTTTCAACGGCCAGAACATCACGGGCCTGAAGCCCTACCACATCGTCCATCTCGGTCTGGCCCGAACCTTTCAGCAGGTGCGCGTTTTCCGCAGCATGACCGTGATGGAAAACATGCTACTCGCTCCCAAAGAGCAGAAAGGCGAAAACGTTTTTTGGGGGTTGGTCAAGCCTGCCGTGGTGCGGCGGCAGGAGAAGGAGAACGTCGAAAAAGCCTATGACCTGCTGGCCCTGGTAGGGATGACGCAATGGGCCAACGAGTTGGCGGGCAATCTGTCCTACGCCGAGCAGAAAATGGTGGAGCTTACCCGCGCCCTGATGACCGACCCTGAACTTATCCTGCTGGACGAACCGGCGGCGGGCATCAACCCCACGCTGGTCAATCACATCTTGCAATACATCCGCAGGCTGCGCGACGAGCAGGGCAAAACTTTCCTCATCGTCGAGCACGACATGCGGGTGATTATGAACCTGTGCGAGCGCATCGCCGTCCTGAACTACGGCCAGAAAATCGCCGAGGGAACGCCGCAAGAAATATCCAACGACCCAAAGGTGATTGACGCCTATCTGGGTATCTGACTATACGGGCATCCAGACTTTGATGCCCTTCACCCGCTTGAAATCCTGGTCGTTGGTGGCCAGGTGGAGGATTTTGTACTTTTGCATCAGAGCCACTATAATAGAATCGTTGGTGAGCAAACCGTATTCGGCTCGAACGCGTTTGCTGGTATGTAGCTCTCTATATGTCACGTCTAAGATGCTGACTCCGAGCCGATAGATATCACTGGGAATGGACAGATACCGTTTCAGGCTTCGTACCTCATCGGGGTGGGCTTTGAGATAACTGACTATCTCTCTCGGCGGTAGCCTGAGACGCTCTCTGGCCTCAGCGATCATGATCCGATGGATGACATCAGCGGCGACGCAGGCTGAGGTAAAGCCTTTTAGCTCACCTATGGCTGTCCTTCTCAAAAACGATTGACAGGCCCGAGCCATGTCGTCTTTTCCGATGAAATTATAGACCAGGATGTTCGCGTCTACGAAAACCCGAGAGCCGCCAGGAAGCTTACTCAGATTCATCAAGCCATACTCCCAGATTGATCAGCGACAAATTGGGGTCTTCAGCGATCTGGCTCGCAATCTCTGGGTCATCGATAGCAATCAGGCCCTGGGTTCTTTCGGCGGCTTCCAAACGTCGCTGAAGCTCCTCTTCTGTCAGAGGACGCCGGTTTTGCTCGTCCAGACCGAAGGCCATGAGATCAGCTTCGGTGCTCAGGAAATCGGGTCCCCGGTCGTCGGAAGCCAGGTAGTGTTCATAGCGGTCGATCATTGCCAATAACTTTTCGCGGGTCAGGCTCTTGAGGTCAGAATGAAGCGTCTCAGCCACCACAGCTTGTATCTCTTCTTCGGTCAGGGAGCGCAGATGAGTCAATTCGGATGGCGAAAGGCACGATTCGTCCCACCACTCGTTACCGGCTGAGGCAAATTCTTCCTCTGGAGCTTCAGAGAAGATGATCGTGACGGTCACTTGTTGGTTCTTTTGTAGACCTTCTACCTCTTCCGTCAATCTGAGGAGGCCGTTGCCTTCATAAATGGCGGAAATAAGTTTTGTCATGCTGGTACCCTTTTCCAGAATAATCTTCAGTTCTTATTATAACACACCTTTTGGAGTTATGAAAAATGGCTATGCTGGAAATCAAAAACCTGGTGGCCGGTTACGGCCCCAGTGAAGTTTTGCACGGCATCTCGATGGACATTAACGAGGGAGAAATCGTCACTCTGGTGGGGGCCAACGGGGCAGGCAAATCCACCACCCTGCGCAGCATCTTCGGGTTGACCGATATCCGTTCCGGCCAGATCGCTTTCCAGGGAGAGAGTATCGCGGGCCTCAAGCCGCACCGCGTTGTGCAGAAGGGGCTGGCCTTCGTCCCCCAGGAGAGGAGCATCTTTCCCACCCTGACCGTGCTCGAAAACCTGGAAATGGGGGCCTACACCGTCGAGTCCGACCGCATAAACGACCGCATCGAGATGGTATGCGAGCGTTTTCCCATCCTCGCAGAAAGAGGCGGCCAGAAGGCCGGCACCCTATCGGGCGGCGAGCGGCAGATGTTAGCCATCGCCAGGGGGCTGATGGTCGATCCCCAGTTGATGCTCCTGGACGAACCTTCCCTGGGACTGGCCCCTAAAATTATCGAAGCCCTGTTCGAGCAGATTCAGGCCATCAACCAGGCAGGCACCACCATCTTTCTGGTGGAGCAGAACGCTCGCCGGGCGCTGGCTCTCGCCGACCGGGGCTACGTCCTGGAGTTGGGCCAGATCGTGTCTGAGGGTCGCGGCCAGGAACTCCTGGAAGACGAGCAAGTGCAAAAAGCGTATCTGGGGGCGGTTTGAGTGGTACAGATCAGGGGCATTCTGTGGGGGGGCGAGAGGTCAATCAAGGGAAAGCTGATCCGGTGATGAGGCGGAAAATGGAGGTGAAAAATGAACTATTGGCGTATGGCTTTCAGAATAGGTAGCCAAGGTTATGAGATGTGGCCAGGCTGTCGTGAACGAGGAATTGCTGCTATAGGATATTATGATGAGGATAGAGAACCGATAGTTGGAGACTGCTCTAAACTCACGGAAGATGAGTACGATGAAATTTGGCGAAGAAAATGGCCCAGGTCTGGTTCTGCTCGAGGGAGTCTAAGAAAAGTGGCTTATCGAATGAAGAAAGGCGATATAATTTATGTGAAACAAGGCCCATATATTGTAGGGAAGGGTGTGATAGTAGCAGAATATGCTTATGATCCATATATTCTTAAAGGAACAGAAATATTGTGGGAACATTTCGTGAGAGTAGATTGGGAAAAAGAATTTCCGGAATTCAGGCTTCTTCTTGGCTCAGAACTGACAACAGTTTTAAAGTTAGAGGGGGAGCGCCTAGATACAATCCTTAAGGCAGAATCTCAAGCTAGAGAGGGTTTTATCTCTTAGAAGAATGAAAATCTCTATGATCGTGCACGGCGGAGCCTGGGATATCCCCGACGAAGAGGTCGAGGCTCATAAACGCGGCTGTCGTAGGGCATTGCTGGCCGGCTGGGAGATTCTGCAAGCCGGGGGTAATGCCCTGGATGCGGTGGAGCGCGCCATCGTGGTCATGGAGGACGATCCCACTTTCGACGCCGGGGTCGGCTCCTTCCTCAACGCCGAGGGAGCGGTGGAACTGGATGCCGGCCTGATGGACGGTCGCGACCTCAACGCCGGAGCAGTGATGGCCGTGTCCACTATAAAAAATCCCATCGTGCTGGCCCATCGGGTGCTGGCGAGCGAATACGTTTACATCGTGGGGCCAGGGGCCAGCCGCTTCGCCAGGGAGGTCGGCCTGGAGGAGTGCCCGCCCGAAGAGTTGATCGTCGAACGGGAGCGCAAACGCTGGGAGGAGCGCAGCGGTACGCCCTGGGACATCTTCGGCAGAGGAACGGTAGGAGCGGTAGCCCTCGACCGGCAGGGAAACATCGCCGCCGGCACCTCGACGGGCGGCAGTCCCTTCAAGCCGCCGGGCCGCGTGGGGGATTCGCCTCTGGTGGGCTGCGGCTACTACGCCGATAACACCGCCGGGGCCGCCTCCTCGACCGGCCACGGCGAGGCCATCATCAAGATCAACATGGCTAAGAGCGCGGTGGACTTCCTGCGCCAGATGAGCGCCCAGGACGCGGCCCAGGCAGCCATCCGCCTGCTGGCCGAGCGGCTCGATAGCCGGGGCGGGCTGATCCTCGTCGACAAAGAGGGGGAAGTCGGCTACGCCTTCAACACGCCTCGCATGGCCCGCGCCTGCCTGAGCGAAGGAATGCCGGAGCCGGTGGTGGAGGTTTAGGTATGTCACGGTCAACGGATTTAACGGATTATGCCGCGCCGAATCCGTTAAATCCGTTCCAAAATCCGTTGACCGCCAACGTAGAAACAATCCGTGACATCCGTGACCAAAATCCGTGTTTGCTTTTATCAACAAATATTACAAAGGAGTGCAGGCTTATGAGAAGCAACTATAATGTACACATGACGCCCCAGTTCAGGGTGCTCAGCGACGATCAACTGGAGGAGTTACACCTGGCTACCCTGGAAGTGCTGCGCCGCACCGGAGTGGTTATCCTGGAGCCGGAAGGCGTGGAACTGATGGAAAAGGCCGGGTGCAAAGTGGACGGTCAGCGGGTGCGCATCCCGGCTCATCTGGTGGAGTGGGCGGTGAGCGCCGCCCCGCCCTGCGTCACCCTCTGCGACCGAAATAGAAACCCGGCCATGCGTCTGGAGGGCGAGCGGGTCTATTACGGTACCGGCTCTGATACCCCGAACGTGGTCGATCCCGAAAGCGGCCAAAGACGGCCAGCCCGCAAAGCAGACGTGGGCAACGTCTCCAGGGTGGTGGACTTTCTGCCCCACCTGGACTTTATGATGTGCATGGGCATCGCTTCGGATGTGGATCAGGCGGTTTCGGACCTGCACCACTTCGAGGCTATGGTCACTAACACCACCAAACCCATCGTCTTCACCGCCTGGAACCTCGACAACCTGAAGGACATCGTGGAGATGGCCGAGGCGGTGGCCGGGGGAGAGGAAGCGTTACGGCTTAGCCCCTTCTGCGCCCTCTACACCGAGCCTATTTCGCCCCTTCAGCACGCGGTGGAGGCCAGCCAGAAATTACTCTACATGTCGGGCAAGGGACTGCCTACGGTCTACACTCCTGGGCTGATGACCGGCGCTTCCGGTCCGGTGACCATCGCCGGAGGACTGGTGCAGGGCAACGCCGAGCTGCTTTCTGGGCTGGTGATGTCCCAGCTCAAGCGGGAGGGAGCGCCTTTCATCTACGGCGGCGGCGTGCTGCCCATCGACATGCGCACCACTTTGATGTCCTACGCCTCGCCGGAGTTCATGCTGGCTACCTGCGCCCTGAAGGATATGTCTCGCTACTATCGGCTGCCCATGTTCCACTTCGCGGGGTGCACCGACGCCAAGACCTTCGACCAGCAGGCATCGCTGGAGGGGGCGCTGTGGGTGCTGCTGGCCGCTCTGAACGGGGGCAACCTGGTGCACGACGTGGGCTACATCGACAACGGCCTGACGACCTCCTACGAGATGCTGGTGGCTATGGATGAGACTATCGGCCTCACTAAACGCATTATGGACGGGGTGGTGGTGGACGACGAGACGATGGCCCTGGAGGTCATCGACCAGGTAGGGCCGGGTGGGCATTTCCTGGGCACCGAGCACACCTATCGTCATTTCCGCCAAAACTGGTTCCCGAACCTGCTCGACCGCACCAATTACGAAACCTGGGTGGAGAACGGGCGGCTGACCCTGGGCGACCGGGCGCTGGCTAAGGCGCGGGAGATACTGGCAGACCATCAACCCGAACCGCTGGACGAAGCGGTGGCCTCCAGGCTGGCGGACATCATCGTTCGCGCCGAGAAGAGAACCGGGGTCCGGGAATAAATAAATTTGGAAGAAACCTGGTTTCTAGAGACGCCTGGGAGGGGGCAGATTCATTAATGAAAAGCAACTACAACGTACACTTTACTCCACAGTTCCGGGTGCTGTCCGACGATCAGATGGAAGAGCTGCACCTGGCTACTCTGGAGGTGCTGCGCCGCACGGGGGTGGTCGTCTACGAGCCGGAGGGGGTGGAGCTGTTGAAAAAGGCCGGTTGCAAAGTAGACGGCAACCGGGTGTGCTTCCCGGCCCATCTGTTGGAGTATGCCCTGCGCTGCGCTCCGCCGGGCGTCACTCTCTGCGACCGCAACGGGAAGGAGGCCATGCGCCTGGAGGACGGGCGCACCTACTACGGCACCGGCTCCGACACGCCCAACGTCATCGACCCTTATAGCGGCGGGCGACGGAAGGGAGTGCTCAGGGACGTGGAGGATATGGCCCGTCTGGTCGATGCCCTGCCCAACCTGGATTTCGTGATGAGCATGGCTATCGCCTCGGATGTTGACCAGGCCATCTCCGACCTGCACCACTTCCGGGCCATGCTGACCAACACCACCAAACCGATCTGCTTCACGGCCTGGAACCTGGCTAACCTGAAAGATATCGTGGAGATGTGTGAGGCGGCGGCCGGAGGAGCGGAAGAGTACCGTCTCAACCCCTTTGCCATCCTTTACGCCGAGCCTACTTCCCCCTTACAGCATACCCTGGAGAGCACCCAGAAGTTGCTCTACATGGCGGGGAAAGGGTTGCCCACAGTTTACACCCCGGCGCCTATCGCCGGGGCTTCGGCCCCGGTCACGATGGCCGGGGAACTGGTGCAGGCCAACGCCGAGCTGCTTTCCGGCCTGGCGATGGCCCAACTCAAACGGGCAGGGGCGCCCGTCGTCTACGGCGGTGGTCTGCCTTTTATGGATATGCAGACCATGATCGTCCCTTACGTCCCGCCGGAGTTTTTGCTGAGCATGGCCGCCATGACAGACGTGGCTCGCTACTACTACAGGCTGCCCGTCTTCAGCTACGGAGGGTGCAGCGATTCCAAAGTTTTTGACCAGCAGGCCAGCCTGGAAGGGGCGCTGTGGATCCTGATGACCGCTCTTTCGGGCGGCAACCTGGCCCACGACGTGGGCTACGTCGAGTCCGGCCTGACCGCTTCGATGGATATGATCGTCATGAACGACGAGGTCATCGGTATGGTGCGGCGCATCATGGGCGGCGTAGTGGTGGACGAAGAAACGATGGCCCTGGAGGTCATCGATGAGGTAGGGCCAGGGGGACACTTCCTGGACACAGAACACACCTACCGCCACTTTCGGGAGAATTGGTTTCCTAAACTGCTCGACCGCACCAACTACCAGACCTGGGTGGAAAACGGACGGCTGACCTACGGCCAGAAAGCTAACGCCAGGGTCAGGGAGATTCTGGAGAGCCACACGCCGCAGCCGCTGGACGAGGAGGTGAAAGCTAAACTGGCGGCCATCATCGCCAGGGCTGAGCAGAGGGTGAAAGAAAACGAAAAGTAAAAGATGCCCGCGAGCCTGTCTCGCAGGAGAGCGAAGAAGCAAAGGAAGAGAACGAAGGAGTATCTATGTCCTTGAGCAAGGTGTTGAAAGTAGCGATCGTCGTCAGTCTGGCCTTTATCGTATGCCTGGCCCTCCGCTCCCCGGCGGTGCGGGCCGAAGGAGGTGGTGAGGAAAATGAGGTGACTCTGGCCGCTCTGGGCCGGGTGGTGACTACCCAGCAGCAGCCGATCTCTGAGGCGACGGTGCGGGTCTTTGTCGCCGGAGAGCAGCGCCCTCTTCTCCTCGATGGCAAAGAGGTTGACGCAGTGGAGACAACCAGCGATGGCACCTATATCGCCGACTTGCGCCTGTCCCGCTCTCTGTTGGAGAACGTCGAGCGCGGCCAGGCCGAACTGGCCGTAGAGATCGTCAAGCCTGCTTTTCGTACTGTGCGCTATATTTATGGCAAAGAAGCCCTGAGCGGCTGCGAAGAGCAATTCTACGCCCAGGCCGGCGATGTGGTGTTATCTTATGCCTTCAACGCGGCCTTCTTCATCGCCACCGGGGTTTTTCTGGTCGTCTTTGGTCTGATTTCTTTCAGCGTTATACAGGAGACCATCGCCGCTTTTCTGGGGGCAGCGATCATGTTGGGCGTGACCTATACTCTGGGTAGCTTCTGGCCCGATTTCTGGATCATTTCCTTCGAGCACGCCATCCGCTTCATCGACTTTGGCGTTATCTTTCTCCTGATGAGCTTGATGATTTTCATGGCTATCATGAGCCAGACGGGCGTCTTTGCCTGGCTGGCTTTCAAATCTTACCAGATAGCGCGGGGCAACGCTTTTGTTCTGGCCGCTATTTTGGTGGCTGTCACCGGCTTTACATCTTCGATCCTGAATAACGTGACAGTTATGTTGCTTATGGCTCCCATCAGCGTGGAAATCGCCCTGATGTTAGGCATTCATCCTTTCTCGCTGGTCATCCCGGAGGTGTTGGCTTCCAACGTTGGCGGGGCCGCGACTCTTATCGGCGACCCGCCCAACACTATGATCGGCTCTTACGTGGGTCTGACCTTCAACCAGTTTCTATTCAACATGGGGCCCATCTCTCTGGCCATGATGATCGTGTTGCTGATCATGACCGCCTGGATGTACCGCCAGGAATACAGCCAGGCGCGGTCACAGATCTCGCTCACCCTGCTCCAGCGGTTGGAAGAGGACTCGAAGATCACCGACCCCGAATTGCTTCGTAAATCACTCCTGGTCTTCACGGCCACCATGATCCTTTTCTTCGTCGAGGACCTGTTCCACATGCCGCCCAGCGTGGTCGCCATCCTGGGAGCCACCGCCCTGCTGCTATGGGCCCGGCCCAGCATGGAAGAGATGCTGAAAGAGGTAGACTGGACAACGCTGGTCTTTTTTATGACGCTATTTATAGTGGTAGGGGGCATTCAAGAGGTAGGGATGATCCCGGCCATCGCCGATGTCATCAAGAACCTGGCTGGCGACAATCTGCTGACAGCCACCATGCTTGTCGTCTGGGTATCTAGCTTTGCTTCGGCGGTGGTAGCCAACATCCCTTACACCGCCGCCGTATTGCCCATCATTGTCTACCTGACAAACACCGTCCCCGGCGCAGATAACGACGTGTTGTACTGGGCTTTGTCCGTAGGAGCCTGCCTGGGGGGCAATGCTACTTTTATTGGCGCGGCGCCCAATATCGTGGCCGCCGGGGTGCTGGACCGCACCGGCTATCGCCTGTCGTTTACCGATTTCCTGAAAATTGGCGTGCCGGTGACTTTCGTTACCATCTTGTTGCCGAGCATCTGGTTGATGGTCCGCTACCTCTAGCCGGGAGGTTAAATCTCCGGCCTGAAACTTTTTTTGGAAGGAGCCGTTCTATGGGTAAAATCCTGTGCGCCACGCGGGGTGGCGAGGACAGTTACCGCGCCCAGGACAAGGCCATTGCCCTGGCCAAAGAAGGCGGCGATGAGCTTATTTTCCTCTACGTGGTAGACCTGGCCTTCCTGGACAAAGGAGCTGCGCCTATCGTGGTGGACATCAAGGGAAGCATGGACAGGGTGGGCGAATTCCTGCTAGTCATGGCCCAGGAACGAGCCAGGGAGCAGGGGGTGACTGCCGCCTACCTCCTGCGGGAGGGCGAGGTGTGGAATGAGATAAAAGCGGCCACCCGGGAAGAGAAGGCAGACCTGGTCGTCCTGGGGCGGCCATGTGGCGAAAACCGCATCTTCGCCCTGGAAGGGCTCCAGACCTGCGCCGATGAGATCGAGGCCGAGACCGGCGCAAAGGTGCTCATCGTTTGACGTTTATAGGTGCCTGGCACTTCCGAAGTGCCAGGCACCTGAAAGATAAAACAAATGAAAAGGTAAACTATGCCACCAATCTTTCCATTTACAGCCATTGTGGGCCAGGAAAAAATGAGAATGGCCCTCATCCTTAATGCTATCAGCCCTCAAATCGGGGGGGTGCTCATCCGCGGAGAGCGGGGCACGGCCAAATCGACAGCCGCCCGAGGGCTGGCCGCCCTCCTGCCGCAGATCGAGGCCGTGGCCGATTGCCCCTTCAGTTGTGATCCCCACCATCCCGAAAGCGTGTGCGACGATTGCCGCGCTCGTCTGGAACGAGGGGAGGAGTTACCCCTGGCCCGCCGCCGGACGCGCTTTGTGGACCTGCCCGTCAGCGCCACCGAGGATCGGGTGGTGGGCACCCTGGATATCGAGTTAGCCATCAAGAAAGGCGAGCGTCACTTTGAGCCTGGGGTGCTGGCCGCCGCCAACCGGGGACTCCTCTACGTGGACGAGGTGAACCTGTTGGACGACCACGTGGTCGATCTCCTGCTGGATTCGGCGGCCATGGGGGTCAACGTGGTGGAGCGGGAAGGTATTTCCTTCTCTCACCCGGCCCGCTTCATCCTGGTGGGCACGATGAACCCGGAAGAGGGCGAGCTTCGGCCCCAACTACTGGACCGTTTTGCCCTGTGCGTGGAGATCAGGGGCATCGTCGAACCCCAGGCCCGCATGGATATCCTGGAGCGCTGCGTCCAGTTCGAGCGCGACCCCGATGCCTTCCGCGAGCAGTGGCAGCCGGAGGAGGAGCGCCTTTCCCGACGCATTGCCCGCGCCCGGCAGCTTCTGCCCCAGGTCACGCACGAGCGGACCGATCTCTTCACCATCGCCGAACTGAGCGCCGGGTTGGGGGTTGATGGGCACCGCAGCGACATCGTGATCCTCAAAGCGGCTCTGGCCCACGCTGCTCTGGCCGGACGCCAGGCGGTGAACGAGGAGGATATCCTGGTGGCCGCCGAACTGGCGCTGCCCCATCGTCTCAAGAAAAAACCTTTCCAGGAAACCGAGTTGCGTTTTGAGGAGTTGGAAGAGAGACTGGAAAAAGTCAGGGGCGAGGTGGCCGAACAGGAGACGGCTGTCCGCCTCGAAGAAAACCCTCCCACGATAAAAAAAAACGAACTGACCACTGAGCAGACCACTGAAGGCGGGACGCCCGGCCAGAGTTTTGGCGCTCCGCTCAAGGGGCACCAGGCCACTCCCCTGGGGCAGGGGCGGGCCGTGGATATGGCCGTGGACGTAGGGCCGGTCTTCAAGCCCAAACGTCTGCAAACCCCGCTGGACAAGATCACCCGCCACTCCTCAGGTAGACGGAGCTTCACCCGCACCGACCGCAAGCGAGGACGTTACATCCAGAGCCGTCCGGCTCACGGCCAGCACGACGACATCGCCTTTGACGCCACCTTCCGCCAGGCTGCTCCTTATCAGCGCCGTCGCCGTGAAGATCCGGCTCTCAGGGGAGAGGCTCAGGTGGCTATCGCCATCTCCAGGGAAGACCTGCAACGCAAAGTGCGAGTCCGTCGGGCCTCTAACCTCATCCTCTTCGTGGTCGATGCCAGTTGGTCCATGGCCGCCGCCGAACGGATGGTAGCCACCAAAGGGGCGATCATGTCCCTCCTGATCGACGCCTATCAGCGCCGAGACCGGGTGGGCCTGGTCACCTTTCAAAAAGACCGGGCCAGAGTCGTTCTGTCTTTCACCTCCAGCGTCGAGCTGGCCCAGAAAGCCTTGAAAGATATCCCTGTCGGTGGCAAGACTCCTCTCTCCAGCGGCCTGATGCTGGCCTATCGTCTGCTCGTCCGGGAGGTGCGCCTGCATACCGAAGTCATGCCCCTCATGATCCTCCTGACCGACGGGGCGGGCAACGTGTCTATGGGCGAGATGCCTGCCCACGACGAATCCCTGATGGTGGCCGACATGATCCGGGAAAAGGGCATCCGCTCCGTGGTGATCAACATGGAGCACACTTCCTTTGATCGGGGCCTGGCCCAGGAATTGGCCGACGCCTTGAACGGCCCCTGCTACACTCTGCGCGAGTTGAAGGCCGAAGAATTGTACCAGACAGTGCGCGACGAGCTTCAGTGATGAACCATCATTTTCCACAGGTATTCCTGGCAGACGTCGTCCGCCAAGCCGAAATCGCCTACGAGCGTCCACAGTTCGATACTCATATACACTCCACGGTCTCAGACGGGGTCTGGTCGCCCTCCGAGGTGGTGGCCCAGGCTCGCCGTCGGGGGCTGCGGGCCATCGCCCTCACCGACCACGACCGCGTCAGCGGGCTGGCGGAAATTCTGCGGGTCGGGGCCGAGGCAGGGATCGAGGTCGTGCCTGGGGTGGAGTTCGACACCGACGAAGAGGGGGTGGACGCCGACGTGCTCGGCTACAACATCCTGGGCCCTGATGGCACCAACCGCAGGATAGAGGCTTTTTGTCTGGAGATCAACCACAGGCGTCTGGAGAGAGCCAGGCGGTGGATCGAGTTGATCAACGGGGCCTACGATACGGGTCGGGTGGAGGAGATCAACCGCTCCTCGCCGTTAAAGTTAGCGCCGGAGTCTCCCCGTCGGCTCGACCTTCAAGCCTTGCTGGCACATCGCCTGAAGCGGCCCATTGCCCCCGATGAGATGGACGATCTGCTGGCCGGGCTGACGTTTATGGCCCCCCACATCTGCCTGTTTCTGTTGGAGTGTGGCTATATTGTGGGGCCATCGCCGTCTGATCTGGGGATTGGGGACGTTAAACGGGCCTTCTTCGCAAAGGGCAACCCGTTTCACGTTCCCATGAACAAGCCCACCCAGGGCCAGGCCATCGACGAGATCCGGCAGAGCGGAGGGACGGCGGTGCTGGCTCATCCGGGCCTCATCAAAGGGCTGGAGCCGGAATGGGAACGGGCGGAAAGCGCATGGTTCGCCGGCCCCACAGAGGAGGGCAAGACCTACCCTCCGGCCCTGGTCGAGCGCCTGGTCGAGCAGGGGCTAGAGGGGATCGAGCTGTATTTCTACGAGGCCAGCCGCCACGAGCGGGTGCAGGACCCGGCGATATCCCGTCGGGTCAACGCTTACTTTGCGAAGTTGGCGGAAAGGCACGGGCTGCTCACCACCTTTGGCTCCGATTGTCACGGCCCCCGCAGGAGCATGGACGACGTCAGAATGGGCAGGTTCGGAGGCCGAAGCTTGGCCTGAGAATCAATTCTCAGGCTGAAAGCTAAAACATGCTCAAGCATGTTTCATGATATACAGCATCCAGTGCGCTTGAGCGCACTTAAGCTATCAGCCTGGCAATTTGATTGCCAGGCAGGGAGGATAACCAAATGGCGGAGGAAACGAGAGATCAAATCGAGCATTTGCAGAAGATGATCAGCTCTTTGACCAAGAACCTGCACATCATGGAGCAACAGGCCGCTGGCTTTGGCCCGCTTCACGTCCCGCCCTTCCTCAAGCGGCAGATGTCCGAAACGCGCCAGGAGATCGCCCGCCTCAAGGAAGAGTTGACCGTCCTGCAAGCCGCTTCCCCGGAAGGCGCTCCGCCTCTACCGTGCATCCCCCAAAACCTGCCCTCGCGCGGCGAGTTCATCGGGCGGGAGAAGGAGAAAGAGGACTTGCGCCAGGCATTGGCCTCCCGCTCCTACCTGGTAGCTATCGAGGGCATCGGCGGCATCGGCAAGACCGCTCTGGCCCTGGAGATCGCCCACGAGTGTTGGGAGGAGAGGCGCTTCGAGGCCGTGATCTGGACCACAGCCCGCGAGCGCCCCATCGACCTGACCAACGTTCTGGACACCATCGCCCGCACCCTGGATTACCCCTACATCGCCCAGATGCCCCCCGGCGAAGAAAAAGAGCGCGAGGCCACCAAACGCCTGCGTGCCCAGACCTGCCTGCTGATAGTGGACAACTTCGAGACCATCGAGGACGAAGGGGTGAGCCGCTTCCTGAAGAATCTGCCCGAACCCTCGAAGGCGCTGATCACCAGCCGCCACCCCACCGTAGGCGGAGCGCGCCTCCTCCCGCTCAAGGGCATGGAGCCGGACGAGGCCCTGAAGCTAATCCGCAGCGAAGGCCACAGGTTGAGCCTGGAGTCGGTGCAGCAGGCCGAAGACCGGATCCTCTTGCGCCTGTACGAGGCCACCGGCGGCGCGCCGCTGGCTATCAGGTGGGCGGTGGGGCAGATCGCTCAGCGGGGGCAGTCGCTCGATTCGGTGCTGGACAGCCTGCGTGGGGCTAAGGACGACGTTTTCGGGTTTATGTTCAACCGCTCGTGGGAGATGCTGGAAGAGGAGGCGCGGCGCATCCTGACGGTAATGCCCATTTTCGCCTCGTCCGCCTCCAAAGGGGCCATCGAAGCGGCCAGCGGCGTGGGCGGTTGGGACTTCGACGAGGGGTTAGCCCAATTGGTGGAGATGAGGCTGATCGAGGTCAGCGGGGGGCTGGAGGAAGAGCCGCGCTACGAGGTGCACCCCCTGACCAGGGCCTTTGGCGGGCGAGAACTGAGGAAAGACCTGACCCTGGAAGAAGAGGCATATTTGCGGGCGGCAGAGCACTACCTGGAGACCCTGGCTCCGTATGGAGGCCGCTACAACTGGACGGGCTACAAAGGGTATGACGAAATCGAGAAGGAAGCCGAAAATATTTTTGCCATACGGGAGTGGTGTTGGGCTGCGAAGAAATGGGAGATGCTGCTAAGGCTTCAGGATTTGTTGTCCCTCTTTTTGTACACTAGAGGCTATTGGCAGGAGCGTATTCGATTTGGGGAGCAAGCGCTGCAGGCCGCGGAATGTTTGGAAGATTCAGCGTCTCGGATAGAAATATTACTGGAGGATATAGGATGGACATTAGTTAGATTCGCGGATATGGAGAGTATGATGAAAGGACAGCGGCACATACAAAAAGCGTTTGAGATTTCTCTCAGATCAGAAAAACCTTTCTACACAGTTAGAGCCCAACTGCGTCTTGGAATATTGGCAGCGTGGTGGAAGGATTATACCAAAGCTGCGGAGTGGTATGAAGCCGCTTTGGAGATCATAGCCAAGGGGGATGTTACGGATAAAGGATTGATTGCACGTTTGAAATATAGCCTGGGCTTTCTTGCGTATGAACAAGAAAATTATGAAGAAATGCGAAAGCATTTTGAAGATGCCTTTATAATATATAAAGATTTAGGAGATGAAATAGGAACACTAAGAATATTGCGACGAAATGCTGACTTAGAGTTAGATTGTGGTGACTTGGAAGAGGCATGGAGATTATACCATGAGAGCCTCGTCCTCAGCCAAAGAGTCAGCCGCCCGGATTATATAGCTTCGTCTGCAAGGGAGTTAGCTAAAGTAGAAGAGAAACAGGGGTTGAGGGAAAGCGCCTTGAGGTGGGCACGAAAATCGCTGGAGATTGATGAACGGCTGGGAGCAGAGCGCCACATCGAGGAATCACGCCAGTTGGTGGCGCGGCTGGAGCGGGCGCTGGCCGCGGAGGAGAACAACGAACACAACAACGAACACCAGAATTAATCGAACGGTTGTGTTCGCTGCGGTGTTCGTTCAACTCTCCCGTTCGCTGTAAAGTTCGTTCAACTCTTGCGTTCGTTGTAAAGTTCGTTCAACTCTCCCGTTCGTTGTTTTTGTTCGTTTAATTCCACCGTTCGTTGTTGATCTTTTGTTGGCAGGAGGATCTACCGATGGCCGACATCATTTATCCAGAATTGAGCTACGTGGTGCAGGGCGCTTATATGGACGTTTATCGCGCCTTGTGTCCGGGCATTTCAGAAGCGTTGTGCGAGGAAGCGCTGGCCCGTCACCTCACCAGGCAGGGGCTCCCCTTCGAGCGCCAAAAGGAGTTTTTCGTTTTCTACAAGGGCACTCAGGTCGGCCTCTACATCACCGATTTGATCGTAGATGATAAAATAGTCCTGGAGCTGAAGTCAGTGCCCGAACTGTTGCCGATCCATGATGCTCAGTTGATCTCTTATCTAAAAGTAACGGGCCACAAGCTGGGTATCCTGATGAATTTCGGCGGCGCTAAGTTCGAGTACAAACGTGTTCCAAATTACGTAAGCGATGAGGTCAGACAAACCTCAAAAGAAAAGTCCTCTCCCGTTAAGGCCAATTGGCTCTATCCGCAAGTTGGTTGGCGAGATTCTCAGCGCATTGTACGAGGTGCACCGTATCCTCGGCCCTGGTTTTCTGCATCAGGTCTACAGGCGGGCTACCTGGGCAGAGTTGCGACTGCGTAAACTGCCGGTGACGCCAATCAAGGGTATAGACATTATTTACCAGGGAGAGCTTATCGGTAGACAGGAGTGCCGTCTACTCAATGTGGATGATAAAGTCCTGGTTGCGGCTGTGGCTATCCAGAGCATCGCCGAGGTCGAACGCCAGAAGTTCAGGACGTATCTGAAACGGCTCGGCCTTCAAATAGGGCTACTGGCTAACTTCCACGAGATCAGCCTGCGGCCAGAGGCGATCAGAATACAAAAAAAGCGGGGGGACGGTGACAAGGATATACTATCAGGACTAAAGTACTATTGTACAAATGGGCGCAGTCGTGTTATAATTAAGTAAAAGATTCTTGGTAATGTAGAACTGTAGACTGTTCGTGTTACGTTGATTGCGCACCGAGAACCAGCCAGAGGAGATTGGCGTGTTGCCGGTACGGCAGGCCATAGACAAGGCAACGCCTGGCGCTGAACCTCAAGTGCTCTTTCCTCGTTTTGGCTGGCCCTCAGGTGCTTTGACCATGTGCCAGGGGATTAGAAATTATGGATACGAGTAGGCGCTATGCGGAGGCTTCCACCAAGACGGCGGACAGCCTCAGGACTATCGCGCACTCGAAAATGGTCAGGGATTTATCGCATCTCTCCTTACCTGAGGTTGAGGCTGTGATCGATCTGGTGGCGCGGGTGATCCCGGCGGGCAACGTGCCGGGAATGATCCTGAGCGGGCTGGCGCGTCTGCCAGGGCGCAGGCCGCCTCTCAAAACAATCCAAAGAGACATCAACCTGTTGTTTAAGGGAGTTGAACAGGTTCTCGACCAGGCCACGTACTTCGGATTTTTTGCCGGACCAGCGGCGGTCATCTGGGGCTATCAGAATTTGCTCAAGCTGGCGGGCAAAGACCCAAGCGATTCTTTCCCGGAAGGGACCTGGCAATTCTATGCCGGTTATGCCCTGCGCGAAGACACCGCCCGCCACGCCAACGAAACTCACGG
>DAOULT010000164.1:0-29005 GCA_034417895.1 Anaerolineae bacterium
GCGAGGCCAAAGTCTACTTCAAGAGGCTCAAGCGTCCCCGGGTGGAGAAAGGCGACCAGTTTAGCGTGGTGGGCGTGGTCAGCCAGTACACCTACGAAGACCAGGAAGGATATCGCCTCCTGCCCCGCTACGAGAGCGATGTGGTCAAGCTGCCGTAGTTATCACGGAAAAAGGCGCGAGCGTGTCCCCTGCCCTCCGTCCCTGCCCCTTCATTTCTGGCCTGAGTTGCTCCAGGCCACAATGACGGCCCCCAGGATGCCCGCCTCATCGCCCAAAGCCTCCGGGAACATTTTATACCCTCTCAGTTGCCCTCATCTTTTATCACCGCAGAGAGCGCAGAGTTCGCTAGGCTTGCTGCTAATTGCTTGCTGCTGGCTGCTAGCGGGCGGTGCGTCCCCCGTCCACCCGCAGGGTGTGCCCGGTAACCAAGTCGGAGGCGTCGGAAGCCAGGAAGATGGCCGCCCCGATGAAATCTTCCGGCTCGCCGGCGCGCCCCAGAGGGATGCGGGCAATGGAAGGCTTCATGGCCTCGTCGTCGGGGTAGAGGAGTCTGATCATTTCGGTTTTTACCACCGTCGGGGCGATGGCATTGACGTGGATCTTGTATCTGGCCCAATCCACGGCCAAAGCTTTGGTGAGCAGCACCACCCCGCCTTTGCTGGCGCAGTAGGCGGCGTGCCTGGGGGAAGCCACAAAGCCCATCTGAGAGGCCACGTTTATAATCCGCCCTTCTATCCCGGCGGCGATCATGCGGCGGCCCACTGCCTGGGAACAGAAGAAAACCCCTTTCAGGTTGGTGTCCAGAGTCTCATCCCAGGTCTCTTCTGTGACCTCTTCGGCGGCCTGGGGGACGATGACCCCGGCGTTGTTGACCAGGACGTCGAGGCGGCCCATCTCCTGCCAGGCGTTGGCCACCATTGCCTCAATCTGGTCCGGGAAGCGCAGATCGAGGGTGTAGGTGGCGCAGCGGCGGCCCATTTCCTCGATTTCCCGGCGCACCTCCGCCAGTCTGGCCCGGTTTTTTCGGGCGGTGATGACCAGGTCTGCGCCGGCGTGGGCCATCCCCAGGGCAATGGCCCGCCCTATCCCCCGGCTCGCCCCGGTGACCAGGGCCATTTTTCCCTCCAAAGAGAAGGTTGGGAATTTCATTATCTCTATCTCTCCTTAATTTAAGAGGCTTTATTGTTTCACCGGACTTCAAAACGCATACGCCGACAGCCGGGCGTTATTTGCTCTCTGTCGGCGTTTTTATTTGCCACAGCGGATATGAGAACCTCTAAGGACCGCAACCGCTTCCATACGGGTTGTCTCCTCGAAGGTCACCAAGTGTCGCTCTCACGCTGCTATAATATCATAATCACCCCAGGCTGTCAAACTTCATCCGAGAACCGATATCTGAACGATGGCCTGACTCAGCCGCGTTACCGCCCAGGTTGCTTTACCTTCCCAACTCGCCTCGAAATAATTCCCCCCCTTGCATTGTTGCCAGTTTCGCCCCATTTATGATATAATATAGTCGGTATAATCTTACATCGCCAGTCTGAGAGAGGCGATAGACATGCAGCAATCTCTGTCTCCGGGCACGGTTCTGAAGGACAAATATAAGATCACCCGCCTGGTGGGCGGGGGAGGTATGGCCTGGGTCTACCAGGTGGAAAGGCTCTCGGATCGTTCCATCTGGGCGCTCAAAGAGCTAAGGCCCCAGTCCGACGATCCCGAGGAGCAGGCTTTGGCCCTGCGTTTGTTCCAGCAAGAGGCCATTATCCTCTCCGATCTGGATCACCCCAACCTGCCCAAGGTCATCGATTTCTTTGAAGAGGGGAGCGATTCCTTCCTGGTGATGGAATTCATCTGGGGCCAATCCCTGGAAAAGCGTCTCAAGGCCGCCAATGCCCCCCTGCTCGAAAGCGAGGTCCTGCGCTGGGCCATCCAGGTTTGCGATGTCCTGGACTATCTGCACAATCAAGACCCGCCGATCATCTTCCGCGATCTGAAACCGAGCAACGTCATGGTCACCAACGAGGGTATAATCAAGCTCATCGATTTTGGCATTGCCCGCACTTATAAGGTGGGCAAGAAGCGGGACACGGTGGCTATGGGTTCGGAGAACTACGCCGCCCCGGAACAGTGGGGCAAAGAACAGACCGATGCTCGCTCAGATATTTACGCCCTGGGAGCGACGATATATCATCTGCTGGCTAACATGCCGCCTACCCCGGCCTTTCTGCCTTCGCCGCCTCTGCCCCTCCGCACCTACAACGCCGCTCTACCGGAAGGTACTCTTGAGGTGGTGGAGAAGGCTATGGAGCGGGATCGGGAGAAGCGTTATCGTTCGGCGCAGGAGATGCGCCAGGCGATCCTGGAGCGTCTGCCCGAACCCTACGTGGAGCCGAGGGCGGTCGTTGAGCCTGAGCCTCCGCCGCCTCCTCCGCCCAAACGCTGCCCGACTTGTGGCCGTGAGAACAAGGCAGGGGCCAGGTTTTGCGCCGGGTGTGGTCGTTCTTTCGTCGGTCTTCTGCCCGTCGTGCTGCGCGTTATAGAGCCGGTGCGGGCTGCCTGGGAGATGCCCATCCGCCGCACGCCGCTGCTCATTGGTCGTGTCAGCGAGCCGGAAGAGTTTTACCCCGACCTTGACCTTTCTTTCTACGATCCTGATGGTTTCGTTTCTCGCCGCCACGCTCAGGTTACCAAAGGGAGCGATGGCTATCTGATCACTGACCTGGGAAGCAGCAACGGCACAACGGTCAACAACGTCAGGTTAGCGACGAATCACCCCCATCCCCTGCGTAATGGAGACCGCGTTAAAATCGGTAAAGTCGTGCTTCAGCTCCAACTATATGGAGCAAGTTCGATGTGAGGTAAGATACCATGAATTGTCCAAACTGCGCTCGCCAGACCAAGCCGGGGGCTAAGTTTTGCCACCACTGTGGAGCGGAGCTGTCTCTGGCCGTAGAACCGCAACCATCGGAACCAATGGAGCCAGTAGAGATAAAGGCAGAGGAAGAAGCGCCAGCTCCCCCTGATACTGTCCAGTTTCCGGCGGCGGAGAGCGAGACGACCGGCCCCGGAGCAGAGGCCACGGTACAGGAAGTTACACCCCTTCCTTCACCCTCAACTGAAGAGGAGGTCGAAGCCCGAATTGAACCGCCCCCTGTTATCGACGAAGAGCCTGTGATCTCCATCTTCAGAGAGGCCGAGGAAGAGGTCGAGCCGGAGGCAGTCAGCCCCCCGGCAGAACCCGAAGAGCCTGAAGCTCCTGAAGCTGAGAAGAAAGCCGAAGAGAGAAAAGCGCCCCTGACGTCGGGCACGGTTCTGGGTAAGCGTTACGTTGTGGCCGAAGTGCTGAGCATCAAGGAAAGGGAAGTGCTCTATCGGGCCTACGACGTGCGCCGTTGCCAGTTCTGCGGCTGGGAAGAAAACGCCCCCGACACGGCTTATTGTGGAAACTGCGGCGCAGCTTTGATGGAGGAGCAAAAGGCTTCTTATCTGCTTCGGGAACGTCTTGTGGCTGAGGAAGAGGAGGAAGGAAGGGAAGAAGAAAAGGGCCGGGTGCTAAATCGCTTCGTGGAGAACGATGTCCTGTACACCATCCTGGCGGAACCAGAGGTCGAGCGGCGGCCTGTCGGTCTGCGCCTGATCGTGGGACAACGCTCCGACCCCGGCCTGGTGCGCGAACTGGATGAGGACAGCCTGCTGAGCCTCACCCTGTCCTGCAACTACCTGTCGCAGATTGGGCCTATGCTGGGCCTCTACGCCGTGGCCGACGGGATGGGCGGTCACGAAGGTGGAGAGGTAGCCAGCAAGTTAGCCACTCGCACCCTGGCCGACCGCCTGGTGCAACACGTCTTTCTGCCGGAGCTATTGGGGGAAACCTGTCTGGAGGAAACGATCAAACACCATCTGAAAGAGGCTGTGATCACTGTCAACGGTGAGGTCTATCTGGCCCGTCAAAAGAAAGGGACCGACATGGGCACCACCCTGACGGTCGCTCTGATCAAGGACGAGCGGGCTTACCTGGCCCACGTGGGCGATTGCCGGGCCTATCTGTGGGGCCGCCAGGGCCTGCGCCAGTTGACGAGCGACCATTCCCTGGTAGCCAACATGGTCGCCAGCGGGATGGCGGAGCCTGAGGAGATCTACACCCATCCGCAGCGTAACGTCATTCTGCGCTGCATCGGCGATCAGCCTAGCGTGGAGGTGGACCTCATTACTCAAAACCTGGAAGCCGGCGACCGCCTCATCCTGTGCTGCGACGGACTGTGGGAGATGATCCGGAACGAGGGCGTCGAGGAGGTCATGCTGCAAGAAGCTGATCCCCAGGCGGCCTGCGACGAACTGGTGCGCCGGGCCAACCAGGCCGGCGGCGAAGATAACGTCAGCGTCATCGTTGTCCAGGTGGAAGCGGTGGCCGATTTGCGTTCTGCCACAGCCGCAACTTAGCTGGTCGTGGGGCGTAGTTAGTTTTGCAGTACGTTGAGGCGCTTTGTCGAGAAACAAGAATTAACTTAAGGAGAAGAAATTATGGCCGATGAAGTAATATTGACCTGCTCTCTGAATAAATCGTACCTGCCGGTGATGAACACCCAACAACTGGTCTACGTGCTCATCGAATCTGCGCCCGGCGAAGCGGTAACGGCCACCTCCGGCGTGGGGCAGGGACTTCCTCTCAACCTCAGCCTGGTGCTGGATCGCAGCGGCTCGATGGGGGGGAAGAAGATCAAAAGTCTCAGAAAGGCAGCCAAAATGGTTATCGACCGCCTGAGCGATCAGGATTACATCTCGATAGCCATCTTCAACGATCAGGCCCGGCTGCTGGTATCCAGCCAGTTGGTGACCGATAAGGCCGCTCTCCAGCACAAGATCGACGACGTTCGAGACAGGGGAGGGACGGCCATCTCCAAAGGGATGAAGCTGGGCCTGGGCGAACTGGAGAAGCAACTGGACCCCAGGCGGGTCAGCCGCATGTTGCTGCTGACCGACGGCCAGACCTTTGGCGACGAGGATGAGTGCCGCAAGCTGGCAAAGGAGGCCGGAAACAAAGGGATACAAGTCACGGCCCTGGGCCTGGGCGACGACTGGAATGAGGACCTGCTGGATGACGTCGCCGAAGCCAGCCAGGGCACTTCCGACTTCATCGATAGCCCGGACAAAATAATGGACTTCTTCCAGACTACGGTGGAAAGTATGCAGGCTACCGTGGTGCGCAACGCCCGGATGATCCTGCGTCTGGTGCAGGGCGTCACCCCCCGCCAGATATGGCAGGTGGTGCCTGTGATCTCTAATCTGGGTTATCAGCCTCTCTCCGACCGGGACGTCCAGGTCTCTCTGGGCGACCTGGAGGAAGGACAGAATTATACCATGCTGGTGGAGCTACTTTTGACTCCCCGGCCCGCCGGACGCTATCGAGTGGCCCAGGCGGAGGTATCCTATGACGTACCGGCCATGGGCCTGGCTGGCGAAAAGGTCAAGGCCGATATCATGCTCGACTTTACTGCTGACCAGGCTCTCAGCAAAAGCTACGATGCGCGGGTTATGAACATCGTGGAAAAGGTGACCACCTTCAAGCTCCAGACCCGCGCTCTGGAGGAGGCCAGGATAGGCAACGTGATCGGAGCCACCCAGAAATTACGGGCCGCGGCCACCCGTCTGCTGGAGATGGGGGAAGAGGAGCTGGCAGAAGCCGCCTTGCAGGAAGCGACTAATCTGGAACGCGAAGGACAAATGACCTCCAAAGGCACCAAGAAGTTGCGTTACCAGACCCGTAAGCTGACCCAGAAGCTGGTTGATGGCTCGTGATGAGCAGCCTGGCCCACGGGGCATAACGTTCAGCGCCCTGGAGAGCGTTTTTCGTGTTCTTCGCATCATTCGTGTCATTCGCGTTGGCAATTTGATTGCCAGAGGCTTTGAATTTAGTTTAGGAGGAAAAAAGCTATGAAGTGCCCACAATGTGGAAACGAGGTAGAGGAAGGCGCTGTCTTTTGCGACCAGTGCGGCGCAAAATTAGAGGCTCCTGCTCCCACGTCGGCCCCCGTCCCTGCACCGGCTGAGGCTGGTATCTGTCCCTCGTGCGGAGCCTCAAACGTGCCGGGCGAAGCCTTCTGTGAGGGCTGTGGAGCGCCCCTGGAGACTCCGGCCCCGGCCGAGGCTCCACCAACCCCGGCCCCGCCCACAACCCCAGAGGCGGAGGGCGCCTGCCCGGCCTGTGGCGCGGCCCTGCAACCCGGCGACACCTTTTGTAGCACCTGTGGGGCGGCGGTGACTGCTGCCCCGCCACCAGCGCCGGAACCAGCCGCGCCCCCACCGCCAGCCGCCGAAGCGCCGCCACCGCCGGAACCAGCCGCGCCGCCACCGCCAGCCGCCGAAGCGCCACCAGCGCCGGAACCAGCCGCGCCCCCACCGCCAGAAGCGGACAAAGGGCCATCGACGGCTGAAGTGCCGCTTGTAACTGCCTGTCCGTCTTGTGGAGGAGAGGTAACCATCGATGACCCCTTCTGTAGCCATTGCGGAGCCACCTTAGCCCCACCTGTTGAGGCTCCACCACCTTCGGCAGCGCCTGCGCCCATAGAACAACCCTGCCTGGTCGTTGCGGGCAGTGGGGCCCGCATTCCATTGCCGCAGGCGGCGGAAATCGTCATCGGGCGAGAGGATCCTGTCAGCGGCGTTTATCCTGACATCGATCTGACGCCTCATGGCGGAGAAGAAGGAGGGGTGTCCCGTCAACACGCCAAACTCATCGTCGAGGGCGAAGAGTATCTCATCCAGGACCTCAAGAGCACTAACTTCACCTTCGTCAACCGCCAAAAGCTGACGCCAGGAGTGCGCCAACCCTTGAAAGATGGCGACGAGATCCGCTGCGGGCGGGTGAAAATGAGCTTTCACACTGGCTGATTAAATCATGCAGCCCTGTTCCTGTGGTCAGACCAATCGACCGGGCGCCCGTTTTTGCGCCCGTTGTGGCCGGCTTATTCGGGCGACCTTTCCCGGCCGCCCGGCGCTGCTGGCTGGTCAGACCATGCGAGCTGGAGACTATCGGATCATCCGTTCTCTGGGTCGAGGAGGGATGGGGGCGGTGTACCTGGCTCACGATGCCCAGGCTTTTGACCGGCTGTGTGTGGTCAAAGAGCTTCTAGGTTATTTTGATACCGCCGACCCGACGGAGGTACGCAAAGCCGAAAAACGATTTGAGGAAGAGGCCCGCATCCTGGCCGCTCTCAACCATCCGGGCATCCCCAGAATATACACCTACTTCTCGGAAAATGGATGTCACTACATCGTGATGGAATACATCGAGGGAGAGACGCTGGAACAAGGGGTCACGCGCCAGGATGAGCAGGGCGATACGCTCCCTGCCCGACCGCTGCCTGTTGAGGATATTGTGCGCCATGCTATTAAGGTCTGCAAGGTGCTGGAATATCTGGCCGCCTTGCCCAGACCGGTCGTCCATCACGACGTCAAACCGGCCAACCTGATCCTGGATCGTAACAGCGGGGAGGTGCGGCTGGTCGATTTTGGCACGGCCAAAGCTCGCTATAGTTCTCCAGGCGGCGGCAGGGTGGGGGGCTGGAAGTCCAGTTTGTACGGCACCGAGGGGTACGCGCCCCCGGAGCAGTATCAGGGTCGCTCCGAGCCTCGCAGCGACGTTTACGCTCTGGCCGCCACCGTCTATCATCTCCTGACCGACGACGATCCGAGGGACCATCCTTTTCAGTTCCCCAGGCTGGACACCCTGCCCTCGGAACTGGTGGCCGTGTTACGCTCGGCCTTGCACGTCGAGGTGAGACGGCGAAGCACGGCCCGACGAATGCGTCTGGCCCTGGAAGCGTGGCTGAAAGCAACAAAGAGTTTTACTTTTCGCACTGGGGCCGTGGCCTTCACGGTAGACGAACTGGTGCCCCTCTGCGACCGGCACTGGATAGAGGCCCGCAAGCACCTTCACGAAGGAGATTTTGAACGCTGGTTTCGCGACCTCAACCGCCACGACCTGGTAGCCAAAGCCGAAGCCGCCCGCCGTCAGAAGGACGACCGCGATGCCGCTCTGGAGACTTTTTTGCACGCCCTCGATCCCCGTCTGCCGGATCCGGCTCTGGCCGTCGATCCTCCGTCCCTGACCTTTGGACTGGGGGGCAGTCGCTTGGGGCCTATCCGCCAAAAACTGACCCTGACCAACCAGGGACGTGGTTACTGCCGGGTCAGTCTCGCTTCTTCGGCTCCCTGGCTGATTGTGGAGCCTGATCAAGCCAGGTGCCTGACCGGCAAAACGGTCACGGTGAGCGTGATGCTGGACCCCAGCGCCTTACCATTGGGTCGTTCGCATCAGGCCACCCTGAAGTGTATTCCTTCGCCGGGAAAAGGGATCACCGTACCGGCCAGAGCTAAGACGCCTGTGCTTCAAGAGCTTCTGGGACGATTGTGGAGAGCCGCTGCGCTTTGCGCTCGTGGTGGGTGGCGAGTGTTGGGCGGGGCCTGGCAAGGCGCCAGACGAGGATGGCGGCTCTGGACCACGACCGCCAACAGGGCGCTGCTGGTGAAACCCAGGGCGCCCGGCGCGGCCCAAGGGCCAGGCCCCTCGATTCAACGCTGGCGTCACTTTGAACCGGTTATAGCTTTGGCCTTGCTGGGGGGATGGGGGGCCTGTTTCTTATGGGCGCGGTTCGTGCCGGGGGTGGTCTGGTACAGGTATATTTTCGTCTTCCTGGCGGGGGCGCTGCTCACCGTGCCCACCCTCTACCTTCTTCTGGCTGTGGTGTGCGCCGTGACGGGAGCGGCCCTGGGGGCCATGCTAAAAGGATTGCGCCGAACGACGTGGAGACGTTAGCAGGGGCCTGATACTTTGGGAGCGCCAGTCCCCTGGGAGCGTGATATGGAGACCTTGATAGATGCAACACTGCCCTACCTGTGGACACCTTAACCAACCTGACGCTCAATTCTGTGCCAATTGCGGTCTGTGGTTGGCCGCTGTTCCGGCTGCGCGTTCGGCCCTTCAGCCAGGACAGGTGATGGACGGGGGCAACTATATCATCGAACGTCCCCTGGGCGAAGGAGGCATGGGCGCGCTCTATCTGGCAGCCCAACCCAAGGCCTTTGGTCGCAAATGCGTCATCAAGGAAGTGATCGACTACTTCGATCCTACTGATCCGCAGGAGGCGCTTGAGGCCAGACAGCGTTTCGAGGCCGAAGCTCACACCCTGGCCCAACTCAAACATCCCGGCATCCCTGATATGTACGGCTACTTCTCCGAAGGCGGCCACAACTACCTGGCGATGGAATACATCGAGGGGAACAATCTGGCCGAGGGGCTGACCGAGGAGCCGGGCGCTGCCAGAGTGTCGGGTCCCTTCCCTCTGCCTCTGGAAGAGGTGTTGCGCTATGCCATCCAGATTTGCGAGGCGCTGGAACACATGGGGAGGCAAAATCCGCCGGTCGTCCACAACGACATCAAACCGGCCAATATCATCATAGATGAAAACAGCGGGCGGGCCGTGCTGGTCGATTTTGGCACCGCCGAGACCCGCTACGCTTCCCAGCCGGGCGACCAGTCCGGTCGGGATCAGCCCGGTTTGTACGGCACGGTAGGCTACGCCCCGCCGGAGTTGTATCAGGGTATCTCCGAAGCCCGCAGTGACGTTTACGCTCTGGCGGCTACCCTCTATCATCTTCTGACTGACGACGATCCGCGCGACCATCCCATGCGTTTCCCTCACCTGTTGGACCTGCCGCCTGCTCTGTCGGAGATTCTGCACCAGGCCCTGGAGTCGGAAATCAAGCGGCGTCCCACGGCCACCCAATTCCGCCAGGCCCTGGAGGACTTCCTGGAAGCCAAGAAGAAGCCGGTTCAGGCTGTGACTCAGCCTCTAACCTTCCCGCGGAAGGACAAAGCCACCTCCATGGAAAGCTTGGTGCAGTTGTGTATCAAACATTGGGATTACGCTAAAGAATTTCTGTACGACGGCACCATCGAGGACTGGGCGCGTGGCTCTCTGAGAACGGCCCTGACCGCCGACGCCGCGCGGGCGGCGGTGAAGAAATATCCCAAAGACCACGACGCGGGCCTCGATACCTTCATCCGCACCCTGGCCCGCTCCCAGAGACTTTCTATCCCGGCCCCCAAACTGGCGATACGTGCCAAAAAGTTGGATTTCGGCCAGATGCTGCCGGACCAGAGCAAAACCCTTACCCTGGATATCGGCAACGTCGGCCCAATCTATCTGTACGGGACGATAAGCGCCTCTGTCCCCTGGCTGGAGGTAAGCCCGGACCACTTCAACTGCCCGCCCCGCACCGCCCGCACCCTGTCAGTCAAGGTGGATACCACCAGGCTTGCCCCCGGCCCGCAGAAGGCCAACCTTATTCTGAAGCCGGCCGACGGCCAGCCGCAGACGGTCGAAGTCAGGGTGAAATTACCACCCACTCCTGCCTCGCAGGCCAGGGTCAAAGGACGCCGGGCAAGGAGCGCCTTAGGGCTGTTGCGCCTCCTTTTACTGCTAACGATATTAGCTGTGGCAGGTCTGGTCAGCTACTATATTTTGCAAGCAGGAGTAGTCACGCCCGATATCCTCCCTGACGTTCAGATGCCTCAGGTGCCCGCCGAAGAGATGGTTGACGTGCCAGCCGGGAGTTTCGTGGTGGGCGGTAGCGAGAACGCACCGGCCACATTGGTTGAGGTGCCTTTTTTCCAGATTGATAAGTACGAAGTGAGCAATGGCCTGTACCGCCAATGCGTCGAGGCTGGAGCCTGTAATCCACCGTCCAACACCGACCATTATGACCGCCCCCGGTACGCCGACCATCCTGTAGTCTACGTCAACTGGAACGAGGCCGACACTTACTGTCGCTGGGCCGGCAGACGACTGCCTACCGAGGAGGAATGGGAAAAGGCCGCCGTTAATTATCCTGAAGCGAAGGGCGGGGCGGTGAAAAGGAGCTATCCCTGGGGAAATTCCTTTGACGCTGAGGTGTGTAACACCGAAGAGGCCGGCATCGGGGACACCGTGCCGGTAGATAGTTACCCCGACGGAGCCAGCCCCTATGGGGCCTTGAACATGATCGGCAACGTCTGGGAGTGGACGGCCAGCAAATATTCAGACTCTTCGGGGCGACGGGTAGTGCGCGGTGGTTCCTGGGCCAACGAGGCCGTCACCAGCACCGAGGGCCGTCCTCTGTCGCCGGATGCTGATCAGGCCACCGTAGGCTTCCGCTGCGCCCGTGATTAAGTGTGGGGAGAGGAGGCAACAAAACCATGCCCCTGCGAATCAGGGTCGCCGGTCAAACAGACCCCGGCCAGGTTCGAGAGATGAACGAGGACTCTTTCTATTATAAAATCGTGGAAGCCTCCGACGAGGAAGCAGTGGGACTTTTCATCGTGGCCGACGGCATGGGAGGACATCTGGCCGGGGAGGTAGCCAGCATGTGGGCGGTGGAGGCCCTCAAACGAGAACTATCACTTTTATTCAGGCCCAGAGACCCGCGGGCTACCTTGCAGCTCACAGGCAAGGAGAAACGCGCCATGCTTACAGAAGAGCCAGCCACAAAAACGCTGGCCGAGACAGGGACACAGCGGTTGATCGCCGCCGCCATCCAGCGGGCCAATTCTGTGGTGTTAAGCTACGCCCGCAAGAAACCGGAGGAAGCGGAAGGCATGGGGTCCACCGTTACCCTGGCGGTGGTGGAGCAGGATATAGCCACCGTAGCTAACGTGGGCGATAGCCGCACCTATCTATGGCGCGAGGGCAAGCTCAGGCAGATAACCCAGGATCATTCCCTGACAGCCAGCCTGATCGCCGCCGGCAACCTCCCCCCTGAGGCCATTTACGATCATCCCCAACGTCACATCATCTACCGCTGTCTGGGCCTGGAGGACTATGTAGAGGTGGACGTTTTCTCTCCCCTACAACTGCGGTCCGGCGATGGCCTGCTCCTCTGCTCCGATGGTCTGTGGGAGATGCTTCACTCTCCCCAACCGATGGTCGAGGTCCTGAAGAGCATTCCCGACCCGACAGCAGCCTGTCATCGGTTGGTGCAGATAGCCACCGACGCAGGGGGAGAGGACAACATTTCGGTCGTCATCGCCCGCTTCGAGTGAGGAGGCATGAACCCCAACCTTCAACCCGGCGCATTGTTGCAGAGCGGCAGGTACCGCGTCATCCGGCTGCTAGGGCAGGGCGGCATGGGAGCCGTTTACCTGGCTGAAGATATGGAGCTATTCGGACGGGCCTGCGTGGTCAAAGAGCTGCGGCCCCACTACGTCACCCAGGCGGAGAAGAGAAAAGCCGAGGACGATTTCAGGCGGGAGGCCAAACTGCTGACCCAACTTAATGAGCCGGGCCACGTACATATCCCGGAGGTATATGGTTACTTCGTGGAGGGACAGGGGCATTACCTGGTGATGAAATACGTTCAGGGGGAGAATCTGGAAGAACGCCTGGAACGCCTGGGTCATCCGCTCTCGGAAGAAGAGGTCGTCCGTTGCGCCTTGCAGGTGTGTGACGCCCTGGTCTACATGCACAACCGCCGTCCCCAACCAGTCATCCACCGTGATATCAAACCGGCGAACATTATCCTGGGCGCAGGCGAACGGGTGTGGCTGGTGGATTTTGGGTTAGCCAAGTCGTCCCTGCCGAGCGGGGCGCTGGTGATGATCGGGCGCGGCAAGACGGTGGGGGCTGGCACGCCGGGCTATACTCCCCTGGAGCAGTGGTTGATGCAGCCCGAACCCAAATCGGACATCTACGCTCTGGGAGCGACGATGCACCATCTGTTGGTCGGCCTCGACCCCCGTGACCGCTTCGACTCCTTTCCCGAGCTGGACGTGCAAATTCTAAAGGCGCTCTCTTCCTTTCCTGCCTTGCGTTCTTTGCGTCCCTCCCTATCGCCACATCTGGAGGAAATTGTGACCGCAGCCCTGGCCCAGGCTCCCTCTCAGCGACCGTCGGCGGCGAAGATGAAAAACCGGCTGGAGGCGCTGAGCGCTACCTTTGAGGACCGCGCCCTGCGTCTGGTCAGGAGATGGATGCCAACCGTGGGCAAGATAGTGGGCCTGGCCGTAGCGACTGCGGTGGAGGCGTTTCTTCAGAGAAAGGTAAGCCCACAAGCCGGGCCAACCGTGAGAGAGGCCCCCGGCGAGGGAACGTGTTTCTATTGCGGAGGAGAGGGGGTCACCATCTGGGGCCTGGAGTGTCCAATGTGCGGGGGCACAGGCCGACGGAGAGAGCAGTAGAAAAGGGCCAGGCGCGGCCCATAGGGGACTCCAGATAGAATATAAAAATGGAAGGAGATAAAGAAGATGACACCACGGAAACAATCGACCGAGCTGGGCGTTTACCAAATCAAAGTGACTCTCAAAGGCAGCAAACCGCCGATCTGGAGGAGAATTCAGGTCACCAGCGATACCAGTCTCCACAAACTTCACCGCATTCTGCAAGTGGTCATGGGGTGGGAGGATTATCATCTCCACCAGTTCACTATCGGAGGGGAGTATTTCGGGGAGCCCCATCCAGACTATGGCTTTGAAATGAAAGACGAAGCACCCGTGAAGTTGAATCAGGTGGTTTCTGGGGTGAAGACCAGGTTTACCTATGAGTACGATTTTGGCGATAGCTGGGAGCACACTATTCTGGTCGAAAAGATTCTGCCCCTGGAGGCGAATAAGCGCTACCCCGTCTGTCTTACCGGCAGACGCGCCTGTCCGCCTGAGGACTGCGGCGGAATCTGGGGCTACGCCCATTTGCTGGAAGCCATTCAGGACCCCGACCACCCAGAACACGAAGACCTGCTGGAATGGTTGGAGGACGATTTCGATCCGGAAGCGTTCGATCTGGACGAGATCAACCGCGAGTTGGAAGTGGATATGACCGCCGACCCTTCGGGTTTCTAAAACCCAAAGGGTCTGCGGTCACACGCCCCAATGAAACCAACTGCTTTCATACTAGGGCTAAGTGACTGGATGAAGGCAGGATGATGACAGGGCAGGATAACAGGCTCGTTCCCGAAAAGTGACTGACGGACCCGGGCGACGAAGCAGACGAGTTGACGACCATCTTCGTATCCTCAGCCAAAACCGCAAAAAAACGTAAATGATCAAGCCGAAATCGCGGTCCATCATTCGTCGTTAATCATTCGGAGGGATTCGCCGATTTCTCTTTTAAGGCTGAGTGTGGTATAATAATATGGTTTTGGTTTGCTGGATACAGAAGTGAACCATGCGGTCCGCCGAGAAGGAAGGCGTTGATGAAGAAAGAGACCAGTTGCCGAGTGACAGATGCCATCATCAAATACGTGAAAGCTGAACGAGGCGACCTGGGAGACCTACTGGATGACTTCCCCTATAATGAAAAATATCTCGTAGATACCAACAACTGGGTTCCTTTAACTATTTCCAACGCTTTATTTGAGCGACTGCGTAGGATGTTTAATGACGAGCAGATCACCTACAAGGTGGGCGCTGCTTCGGCGCGGCTAGAGGCCGGAGGAATGATAGGCCGCATCGCCAAGTTGTTGGGCAATCCCAAATTTATTGTCGGCCAGTCACCTCGCTTGCACTCTACTCTGACCGCTACTTCCATCCTCAGCGTGCAGAATTTGGCGGATACCCACGCCACAGTGGAGATTAGATTCAAGGAAGGGATCGAAGACGTTGATCGGGACAGTTGTGATTACGCTCGTGGGGTGCTAGCCAGCATCCCGGATTTCTGTGGCCTGGGCCTGGGCGAAGTGCACGAGCCTCAATGCTACATTCCCATCCAGGAGAAGGGCATCATCGAGAGATGTTTCTACCGCGTCGATGAAGATGGTAACGTTATAGAGTATGAGGAAGGAGTTGATGAAACACGGGCCAGTGGCCGGGTCGTCGGTCGGCTGAACGAGAACGGGAGTTTCCTCTGGAAGGGCACCCTTTACGGGGCGGACAGTTGTGTTTATCACATGGCCTGGCCTGTCCGGGAAAGAAAGTGGCTGGATATTTTCCGCCGCTCCGAACTTCAGGAAGATGCCATCAGTACCCGCGACGAAGCTATCGAAGAGCTGTTGCAGGTCAACCGCGTGATGGAGATGAAGAGTGAGGAGCTGGCCCTGGCTAATGAGGAGTTGAAAAGGAAATCGGACCAGTTGGCTAAGGTCATCGAAGAGTTGAAAAACAGGACGGACCAACTGACCTTGACCAACGAGGAGCTGAGGAAAAGGTCGGAGCAACTGGCTCTGCTCAACCAGGTCGGCCAGGAGATCGCCGCCATCCTGAACCTCGATGAGCTGTTTGAAGTGGTGGTGGCCTCCATCGAACGCAATTTTCACTGTCACCATGTAGCCATTTTCACCCCGGATTGGTCGTTCAATGAGGTCGTTTTACAGGCTTCCGCCGGCCGGTATGCTGCGGTGCTGCCCAAAGGATATCGACAAAATTTGGAACGGGGCATTGTCGGCTGGGTAGCCAGACACGGCAAGACGCAACTGACCCGGGGCGTCAACGTCGCTTTTCTTCATGGCGACGCTTTCGCCGAGACCCAGGCCGAGTTGTGTCTGCCCATTCGCATCAGGGGCGAGACGGTAGGGGTTCTGGACCTGCACGCTACCAAGCCAGAAGCCTTCACCCCCAACTACATCGATATGATGGAAACCCTATCCCACCAGATCGCCGCCGCTATCCGCAATGCTCAGCTTTACACCGAAGTGAAAGAGGCCACTCGCTTCAAGACCGAGTTCCTGACTAATATGTCCCACGAACTCCGTACCCCGCTCAACACCATCATCGGGTTTGGCGATTTGCTGATCAGCGGCAAAAGCGATGGTCCCCTACGCCCGGAGCAGCTAAAAGACGTGAACAAGATATTGCGCAGCGCCAGGCATCTTTTACAATTGATCAACGATATCCTGGATATCTCTAAAATCGAAGCGGGCAAGGTGGAGTTATGGAAGGAGATGTTTGACCTGCGAGAGATCACGAGCGAGCTTTCTTCCACCGCCCAGGCTTTGATCGGCCAGTCTCCCATCGAGCTTCGCCTGGAGATAGAGGAGGGACTGCCTCCTGTCCTGGCCGACAAGCTCAAGATCAAGCAGATCATCCTCAACCTGCTCTCCAATGCCATTAAGTTCACCGAGAAGGGCGCGGTCACCTTGCGGGCCATACTCGGTCGAGGAGAAGTGCAGATCAGCGTGGCCGATACCGGGATCGGTCTGGCTAAAGAGGATACAGCCGTGATCTTTGAAGCTTTCAAGCAAGTGGACGGCTCCACCACCCGCAAGGTGCAAGGCACGGGGCTGGGCCTGGCTATAAGCAAGAGCCTGGTCGAGATGCACGGGGGCCGCATCTGGGCGGAAAGCGAGGGGCCAGGACAGGGCAGCGTTTTCACTTTTACCCTGCCTCTGGCCGAGGCTGCCCCCCCGGAAACCGAGCTCCGGCGGGAGTTGGTAGCTGTCACCCCGCGTCCGCTGCCCCAGGTAAGCTCAGAAGTGCAACGGGTGATTCTGGCTATCGATGACGACCCCGAGGTGCTCGATCTGCTCCAAAGGTCGCTGGGAGAAGATGGCTATCAAGTAGTGGGCGCGCAAAGCGGCGAGGAAGGGCTGCACTTGGCCCGTGAGTTATTGCCTGTGGCTATCACCCTGGACGTGTTGATGCCCCAGATGGATGGCTGGGATACTCTGAAAAACCTGAAAAGTCTGCCGGAAACTACGGACATCCCGGTCATCATCATTTCTATCGTGGATAACCTGGAATATGGTTTCAGCCTGGGGGCCGCCGATTACGTGGTCAAGCCCGTGGATTGTCAGCTTTTGATGAAGAAACTGAGACGCCTGACTGGCAAACGGGTGCTGGTGGTGGATGACGAAAAGGAAGTTGTAGAACTGGTCAGCCGCCTCCTGCGAGAGAGCGGTCACCTGGTGGAGGGCGCTTATAGCGGCCAGAAGGCCCTCAGCAAGATCGAGTCCTTCCGGCCAGAAGTCATGATCCTGGACCTGATCATGCCCGGCATGGATGGCTTCCAGGTCATCACCCACCTCAAGGCTGATCCTATCACTAAAGAGATGCCGATCATCATCCTGACGGCCAAAGATTTAAGCCCCGAAGACAGACAGTTTTTGCAAACCAGAGTGCAGAAGGTGATCGAGAAAGGGGCCTTCCCCAGCCAGGTAGTGCTGGAGGAGTTGAAAGAAGCGCTGGAAAGGCTGACGATAGATAGCAAGGCCCCATCGTTCTCTGCCGATCATCTGTCCCCTCCTCAGTCGGAGGCTCAGCCAGAAGCCGAGGAGATGCTTCCCTTAGAACGTCTCTCTTCCTACGGGACACCCACTACCCCGCCCCCAGAGGAGAATCAGCGTCCTGGCCTGTATAACATCCTGGTGGTGGAGGATGAACCCCGAAACGTAGACCTGATCAAGAGAGTCCTGAGAGAGCCTGATCAAACGCCCTGGCAGGTCTGGGTGGTGGAGGATGGTCAGGCGGCCCTGGACTTCCTGTACCGGCGGGGGGAATACAGCAGCGCAGAGAGCGCTCCCAGACCGCATTTAATCCTTATGGACATGCTTACCCCTCGCCTGAGCGGATACGAGGCCACCAGACACATAAAAGACGATCCCGCCCTGCGCCACATCCCCATCATCGCTGTGACTGCCGCGGCCCTGACCCACCAGATACAGGAAGCCCTGGATGCCGGGTGTGACGACTGCATCACCAAACCTTACGATTTAGAAGAACTTATCGAAGCCATCAAACGCTTTCTGGACTGAATGATCAGCTAAAAAATTTATGGCATTATAATATAAGGAGGGAAACATGAACGAATTGGAGGACAATGAATCTAAAGAAATAAAATCGATTCTAAAAGACGTGAATGAGCGAATTGAAGATTTGAACGAACAAATAAATGAAGAAATTTCAAAACTGAAAGAATTAAGAGGTAATGCTTGTTATCCCCTTCTACTCAGAACTGCAAATATTGGTTCACGCCTAGTAGACGATGTTTATGATGATCTTAGAAATTCTTACAAAGATTGCGATGGTAAAATAGATGTAATTATCGATTCTGGGGGTGGAGATATTGACTCAGCTTATAATTTGGCCTTACTTCTCAGGAAATTCGCTCCAGAGAAGTTAAATTTCATCGTTCCTCGGTGGGCAAAGAGCGCCGCAACATTATTAGTGTGCTCGGGAGACAATATTTTTATGAGCCCTGTAGCAGAACTTGGTCCCATTGATCCGCAAATAACCCAGTTGAATCCATTAGAGAGAAGGTTGGAACAATTTTCCCCTCTCCATATTGAGTCCACACTAGAGCTTATCAGAGAAGAATTTCAAAAAGGCAATGAAAAACTAGCACAAGGGTTAATAGAGCGTCTACAATTTCCATTGACATTGGGTAGCTTTAAAAAATCAATAGACATAGGAAAACAATATCTAATTAGATTATTGTCTACAAGAATGCTAAAAGATGAAATTGAAAAAGCAAAACAAGTTGCTTATAAGTTGACAGAGGGATACACTAGCCATGGGTTTTGTATAGAGATAGAAGAGGCGAGAGATATTGGATTAAGTATTATTGAATTAAGAAATGAGGAATTGGATATTGTATGGAAAATTTATAAGTTATATACTGAGAAACAAGATTTGTTGGAAAGGAAAAGAGCTAAAGAAATAGAAAAGATGATCAAAAGCTTACCCCCAGAAGTCTTTGATGCTCTGCCATCGGCGGTCCTAGATAAACTTAAAGAGACAAAGGAGGCTTAACTATGATTACCTCAATATCTAATGAAATAACTATAAAACTAGCTAGTGCATTACTGTTACAAAACAAAGAGCTATCTCTTGATGACATTAGGGCTATCCCTTTCTTAGAAAATGCTCAAGATGCAGGATTTATTGTGGAGGCTTTATCAAAAATTTTCGACACTGAAATCTATCAGAGAAGAATCCCCTCTTCCAGCGTCCCACAATGGGAGGAAATCATAAGATTAAAAAGGTGACTTCCACAGCAAATTCCAGTCTTTTGTTTAGCTCTCTAAGCAGGCCACCGAAGCCACCACGTCGCCCTTGTTGAGGGTCATCACCTTTTTCCCCCGCGTGGCGCGGCCCATGCGAGGGATGTCTTTTACCTTGATACGGGTGACCATGCCCTCGGCGGAGATGATGGTTATCTCATCTTCGGAGTTCACCACCCTGGCAGCCGCCACCGGCCCGCTGGTCTTCTGTCTCTGGGCCAGGGTGACGACTCCCTTTCCATGTCGTCTTTGAGGCGAATACTCGCTCAGCGGCGTTCGTTTGCCGTAGCCCCTGGCGGTGAGGATCATCAGGTCTCCGTCCGGGCGAATCAGTCCCATATCCGCCACCCGGTCGTCGTGGCCCAGACGGATAGCCATCACTCCGGCCGCAGCCCGGCCTACAGGCCGCACTTCATCTTCGTTGAAACGGATGGCCTTCCCCTTTTCCGTGACCAGGATGATCTCCTGTCCCCCCCGGGTAAGCCGCACCCAGCCCAACTCGTCACCCTCGTCCAGAACGAGGGCAATCAGACCGCTAGGCCGGACGGAAGCAAACTCCTCCAGGGCGGTGCGCTTGATCCTGCCCCGCCGGGTGACCATCATCAGATAGCCATTCTCTGCTTCTACTACCTGGACCGGGACGGCGATGGCTGCCGTCACCGCTTCTCCCTGGTCGAGAGCGATGAGGTTGATTATAGACACCCCCTTGGCCTGACGGCCCGCATCTGGTATCTGGTAGACTTTTTCCTGAAAGACACGGCCTTTGTCGGTAAAGAAGAGAACATCGTTTAAGGTATTGGCCGCAAAGAGATGCAGGACGTCATCCTCGTCGCGGGTGGTCATGCCCGTAACGCCTTTGCCCCCCGCCCGCTGCGAACGGTAGGTGCGAGCGGCCACCCGCTTGATGTAACCCCGCTGCGTGATGGAAATGAGCACTTCTTCCTCGTGGATCAGATCCTCCTCGCTGAAATCATCGGCGGCCTCGGCTACAATGCGGGTGCGGCGCTGGTCGCCATATTTCTCCTTGAGGGCCAGCAAGTCGTCTTTGATCAGAGCCAGGATGCGCTGCGGATCGGCCAGCAGCCCCTCCAGGTAGGAGATGGTTTGGACGACCTGCTCGTACTCCTCCTCTATCTTCTGACGTTCCAGGGCCGCCAGGCGCCGCAGTTGCATGTCCAGGATGGCCTGAGCCTGAACCTCCGTCAGTTTGAATTTCTCCATCAACCTTTGCCGGGCGGTTTCGGCGTCGGGCGACTGGCGGATGGTAGCGATCACGGCGTCCAGGTTGCTCAGAGCGATGCGCAAGCCCTCCAGGATGTGCGCTCGACGCCTGGCCTTCTCCAACTCGTACCGGGTGCGGCGGGTGATGACCTCCTGGCGGTGCTCGACGTAGAGCTGCAAGGCTCGCCGGAGAGATAAGAGGCGCGGCTCACCATCGACCAGCGCCAGCATGTTGACGCCAAAAGTGCACTGTAAAGGGGTGTACTTGAAAAGCTGGTTCAGGGTTTTGCGGGGCTGGGCGCTGCGCTTCAATTCGATGACGATGCGCAGTCCATCTCGGTCCGATTCGTCCCTCAGATCGGAGATGCTGTCCAGGCGACCGGAACGTACCAGGTCGGCCATCTTCTCGATCAGGCTGGCCTTGTTGACCTGATAAGGCAATTCGGTGACCAGAATGCGGTAGCGTCCGCCCCGCATCTCCTCGATATTGGTCACCGCCCGCATCACCACCCGTCCTTTGCCGGTCACGTAGGCGTTGCGGATGCCCTCTATCCCCAGGATCAGCCCTCCGGTCGGGAAATCGGGCCCCGGTATGTGCTCTATCAGCTCATCGACGGAGGCTTCCTGCTGGTCGATGAGGTAGATCAGAGCGTCGCACAGTTCGCCCAGATTGTGGGGCGGAACGTTGGTAGCCATGCCCACCGCGATGCCCGCCGCCCCATTGAGCAGAAAATTGGGCAATCCGGCCGGCAAAACAGCAGGCTCGGTAAGCGTGCCATCAAAGTTTTCGACGGAATCAACGGTCTCTTTGTCCAGGTCGAGCAGCATCTCCTCGGCCATGGCCGTCAGCCGGGCCTCGGTGTAGCGCATGGCGGCCGGACTGTCGCCGTCAACGGACCCAAAATTGCCCTGTCCATCGACCAGGGGATAACGCATAGAGAAATCCTGCGCCATGCGCACCATGCTCTCGTAAACGGCGGCGTCGCCGTGGGGATGATACTTGCCTAACACCTCGCCCACGATGCGGGCGCTTTTTTTGTAGGGGCGGTCGTGCCGCAGCCCCATGTCGTACATGGCGTACAGGATGCGGCGATGGACTGGTTTAAGCCCATCGCGCGCGTCGGGCAGGGCGCGGGCCACGATGACGCTCATGGCGTAATCCAGGTAGGAGCCCTTCATCTCTCTTTCAATGTCGATCAGTTTGACGGTGCCGATTTCCATAGTCAACTAAACCTATCCCTCCATGTCTCTTTTTACCCTGTACTCACATTATACCACGCTTTCAGAGAATTGCCCACTAATCCTGTGGTGGATCCAGCGCGCAACCCCTTGACAAACCTCCTGATTTGTGGTATATTATTTTTGGGAGCGCTCCCAAAAACTGGATCGAGACGGCGATTTTTGTCCGTAAGGCGGGGATTTTTATAGCGTTGTTGTGAGAGCGCTCCTAGGAGGAGTTGATGGCTTCCACGTTGGAAGAAGTTGCCCGATTAGCCGGTGTATCCCGCTCCACCGTTTCGCGTGTCATCAACGACCACCCCAATGTGCGGTCTGAAACCAGAGAACGAGTGCGGCAGGCTATCCGCAAATCCGGCTATCAACCCCATGCGGTCGCTCGCAGCCTGGTCACCAACCGCACCCAGATCATCGGCATGATCATCGCCGAAGCGGTGACGACACTCTTCACTGACCCCTTCTTCCCCCTCTTGCTGTACGGAGCCACCGAGGCCTGTAATGCCCATCACTACCAACTCTTGCTCTCCCTTTCTGATGACCCTGATGGGCAGGAGGAGATGTACCAGTGCGTCCTGCGCAGCGGCTACCTGGATGGTGTGATCGTGGCTTCCACCTCACTGGATAATCCGCTCATCCCCGATCTGCTGTGTGACCGGGTCCCGTTCGTCTCCGTAGGGCGGTATCCCAATGGGCAAGTCCATTACGTGGACGTTGACAACGTCGCCGGAGGACGGATGGCAGTCGAGTACTTGATCCGTTTGGGACACCGGCGCATCGCCACCATCACCGGCCGGCTAGACACGTCCCACGGCCAGGATCGCCTCGAAGGCTACCGCCAGGCGCTACAAGCACACCGTATTCAGGTGGAGGAGAGCCTGATCGTTGAAGGAGATTTTACCGAGCGCAGCGGCAGGGTGGGCATGCAGCGGTTGCTCCCTGCTTCCCCCAGCGCGGTCTTCGTCGCCAGCGACATGATGGCTATTGGCGCTTTGAAAGCGCTTCGTCAAACAGGTCGGCAAGTTCCCCAGGATGTTGCTCTGGTCGGCTTCGATGACATCCCTATCGCCTCGGCGATTGAACCGGCGCTGACAACCGTGCGCCAGCCGATTGAACGCCTGGGCTCGATGGCGGTGGAAGTGCTGCTGAGCGTGCTGGAAGGGTCGTTGGAAGAAGAGGCTCCCGCTCATAGGATTATCTTGCCCCCGGAGCTGGTAGTCAGGGCCTCTTGTGATTCTCCCGGTCAAACGAAAGGAGGTGATGAGGAATTTGAAGCGATGTGAAAGATACCTACAGGTCTTCCCCCCCAACTGACGTAAACAGGGGAAGACCTGTAGACCGGATCTGTGCGGAGCAAAGCTCCACATAGGGTACAAGTTTACCAGTTCATTCGTATAAAGTCAAGGAAGAAAGAAAGGAGAAAAGTGATGCGCAAGTCAATTCTGTTTTTGAGCCTACTGGCGATTTTGAGCCTGGTGGTCGCCTACGGTCCTACCCCGACCGTGGTGGTCGCCCAGGAGGCGGAATACGTCCGGAGCGAAACCCTGTACACCAGCGGAACACAGTGGGGCCCGCCATCAAGCTGGAATCCCTTTAATACAGGGAATTATGCCATGGGAACACTTGGACTCTGCTATGAAACGCTGTTCATCTTCGATCCGCTGACCAATGAGTATAAACCCTGGCTGGCGGAGAGTGGAGAGTGGACGAGCGACAATGTGTATGAGCTGAAGGTCCGAGAGGGCATCGCGTGGAGCGACGGCGAACCATTCACCGCTGCCGATGTGAAATTCACCTTTGAGCTTGGCGAAACAGCGCCGATCGTTTTCAGCCCGCTGTGGGATTGGCTGGATAGCATCGAGCAGGTTGACGATTACGCGCTGAAGTTCACCTTCAGCGAGGCTCTCTACCAGGAATGGTCAAACTACCTGTACAACTATGTAGCCATAGTTCCACAGCATCTCTGGGAAAGCAAGACTGCGGAGGAGGTCGCCGCCGGAGCCAATGAGAATCCTCTCGGCACGGGTCCATACCTGTATGAAACCCATGACCAAAGCAGAATGGTCTGGGTCAAGAACGACAACTGGTGGGCAAAGGATGCCCTGGGCCTGGATCCGGCCCCCAAGAGGATCGTTGATATCGTCAATAGCAGCAACAACGTGGCTCTCGGTCTGGTTCTCCAGGGCGGTCTCGATCTGAGCAACAACTTCCTGCCGGGCGTCGCCACGCTGATAGAGGGCGGTTACGATCTTTCGACGTATTACCCGGAACGCCCGTACATGCTCTCCGCCAATACTGCCTGGTTGATCATGAACAACACGATCGCGCCGATGGATGACCCGGCGTTCCGAAGGGCGGTGGCCTATGCCGTTGACGTAAGCCAGATCGTCGAGGTGGTCTACGGCAATATCGTCAAGGCCGCCAATCCGACCGGTCTGCTTCCCATCTGGGATCAGTACATCGACCAGGCTGTGGTTGATGAACTGGGCTTCAGCTACGATCCGGAAAAAGCCAAGACAATTCTCGCCGATGCCGGATACGCGGATGCCGATGGCGACGGATTCGTCGAAGCGCCCGATGGCTCCAAGATCGAGCTGAAAATTATCGTTCCGTTCGGATGGACGGACTGGATGGAGTCGATCAAGGTCGTTGCCAACGGCTGCCAGGCCGCGGGTATCAACCTGGAGCCTGACTATCCAGACTTCCCTGGGTATCTGGATGCGCGCTTAGGCGGTACGTTTGAAATGGCTATCGACAACCAACCGCAGATGAGCAACACCCCATGGTCGTACTACGACTGGGTGTTCCAGAACCCGCTCGCGGATATTGCGACCATACAGAATGGCAACTACGGTCGGTACGACAACCAGGAAGCCTTCGATCTGGTGGTGCAGTTGGACAAGACCCCGATCGATGATGTGGAGAGTATGAAGGCCATCGCTTCAGAGCTTCAGAGGATCCAACTCACGGATATGCCTCTGATTCCGTTGTGGTACAACGGTATGTGGGCCCAGTGCAGCAATGCGGTCTGGACGAACTGGCCGTCGTCAGCAGAAGATGCCAATCACTACCTGCCTTGTAGCTGGCGTGGATACTGGAACATGACCGCCATACTCATGCTCACGGACTTGAAGCCTGTGGAAGCGGAGCAGTAGTAGCTTGTTGGATCACCGCCCCTCCATCTCAGCTTGCAGGAGGAGGGGCGGTGTTTTTCTATAACCTTCTTTCAAGAAGGAGGCCATGTGATGAGACGCTATTTCGGGAGAAAACTGCTCATTTACATCCTCACCTTTTTCCTGGCGGTGACCATAGACTGGCTGATTCCACGATTCATGCCCGGCAATCCCGTTCAGGTTATGTTAGCCAGGGCCGGTTTGCGCGCCGAGGCTGCTCAGGTGATGTACGGTTATTACACGCAAGCCTTCGGACTAGATCTACCCATCTGGCAACAGTACCTCAATTTCTGGAAAGCCATTTTCCATGGCGACCTCGGAACAAGCGTATTTGTGTTTCCGACGCCGGTGACAGAGGTGATCATGAATGCCGTGCCCTATGACGCCTTCCTTCTGCTTCCGGCGATCTTGTTGAGCTGGTTTGCGGGAAACAACTTCGGCGCTTTCGCGGCGCGGAACGAGTGGCTCGACAACACCATATTGCCCCTCGGGTATATACTGACGGCCACTCCTTACATGTGGCTCGGCATTTTGCTGGCCTGGGCGTTTGGGATTGTCCTGGGCATTTTTCCGATTGCCGGTGCGTACAGCTTCGCCTTGCGGCCTAATCTCTCCTGGACCTTCATCGGCAGCGTCCTGAAGCACTGGTTTTTACCCTTCGCCTCCATCTTCCTGGTGAAGTTTGGTGGTTGGGCGATTGGCATGAGGAACATGATCATTTACGAACTCGAAGCGGATTATTCTCACTATCTCGAAGCTCTTGGGGCGCCAAGAAAACTGGTCAGAAAATACGCCTTCAGAAACGCCATCCTTCCCCAGCTCACCGGGCTGGCGCTTGACCTGGGGGTCATCGTTGCCGGCGCTCTCGCCACAGAAATCGTGTTTTCATACCCCGGCATCGGCTACCTGATTCTTCAGGCTATTCAGAATAAGGATTACTTCCTTCTCCAGGGATGTTTCCTCTTTATCATCATCGCCGTATTGCTCGCCAATTTCGCCATTGATATCGCTTACGTCCTGGTGGATCCGAGAACGCGCATGGGGATGCAGGGTGAAGCAGCATGACGAAACCAAAAAAGAAAAATGAAATGCTCTACTTCGCTCTGAGGAACAACAAACTACGGATTGGCTTAATCGTCGTTCTCTTTTTTATTGTGCTGGCATTTGTTGGGCCGCTGTTCACCGATTACACCTGGGATGGTTACGTAGGGCCGCCTGCTCACCCCCCATCTGCCGAACACTGGTTCGGGACCACGACATTCGGACAGGATGTTTATACGCAGTTTGTACTGGGCCTTAAAGCCACCTTCCTGGTGGGAGTTGTGGGCGGAGGACTCGGTACCCTCATAGGAGTACTCATCGGTTTCACGGCCGGTTATAGTGGTGGCCTTGTCGACGAATTACTCAACATGCTCACCAACATTGTCCTGGTCATTCCAACACTGGCAATACTTATCATAATAGCAGCATATCTTACAGTCAGGGGCGTTCTGGCAGAAAGCCTCTTCATTGGGTGTACGGCCTGGCCCTGGACGGCAAGAGCCGTCCGCGCCCAGACGTTTTCACTACGTTCCAGGGAGTTCGTCGATCTGGCGAGGATGAGTGGCGTGAAGCCTCGAAAGATCATCTTCACGGAAATCGCGCCGAACATGATGTCGTATCTGTTCATGGCCCTCATCCTCCAGTTTGGAGGGGCGATACTCGTTGCGGCCACCCTGGATTTCATCGGACTCGGTCCGACGAGGGGCATTTCGCTCGGTCTGATGATGAACAATGCGGTCCTCTGGGCCGCCCTTAATCTCGGTATGTGGTGGTGGTTCATTCCACCGGGCGTCGCCATCACGGCCATCGTCGGCGCGTTGTACGTCATGAACGTTGGACTCGACGAAGTCTTCAACCCCAAACTGAGGGAGATGTGAAATCGTGAGTTTACAGGTAGAAAACCTGACCGTCTACTATCAAACCCTGAAAGGGGATGTCAGAGCGCTGGAGGGCGCCACATTCACCGTCGCCGATGGGGAAATCATGGGCCTGGCTGGCGAATCGGGCTGCGGAAAGACCACGCTCGGCCACAGCCTGATCCGCCTGACCCCCCCCATGAAGTTCGTCAAGGGCCGGGTGACACTCGACAACGAGGAGCTACCCGTCTGGAACATGCGGAGAATGAACCACTTCCGCTTCAAGAAGATCTCCATTATACCGCAGTACGCCATGAATGCCATGAATCCGACGCGCAAAATAGGCAAGATGACCTCAGAACTGCTCGAATCCAGAAAGGTTAGCTTCAAAACCATCCTGCCGGAGTTAAAGAGGAGACTTGATCTGGTTAAATTGTCGCACGAGGTGCTGGATATGTACCCCATAGAGCTTTCAGGCGGGATGAAGCAGAGAATGGTGATGGTGCTCTCGACGCTGATGAACCCTTCACTGCTCATCGCGGACGAGATCACCTCGGCGCTCGACGTGTCCAGCCAAAAGGCTGTGGCAGAGATGCTGGTCGAATTTCGGAACCAATGCTGTAAAAGCGTGATCGTTATAACCCATGACATCTCGATACTGTACCAGATCGCCGACAGCATCATGATCATGTACGCCGGGCAATTGGCGGAGAAAGCCTCCACCGAGGTGATCATACAGGCTCCCCGGCATCCGTATACGAAGCTGCTGATATCATCGCTGCCGGAAGTGGGAGTGAGGTATGCTGAGAAGCGGCTGACAGGCATTCCCGGCAGCCCCCCGTTGCTGCTCGATCCTCCAATTGGATGCCGCTTCAGGGAACGGTGTCCCGTGGCCTTTGAGAAATGCCTGGAGGAGCCACCTTTCATCGAAATCGAAAAGGGACACTTCGTTGCCTGTTGGAAGGAGTTCGGAACGAATGCTCAAGCTTGACGGAATATCAAAGGTCTACAAGGTGGGAACCTTCGGAGGGAAAGAACTCCACGCCGTAAGTAGCGTCAGCTTCGATGTTGGAGACGGGGAGGTAGTCTCCTTAATTGGCGAAAGTGGAAGCGGGAAAAGCACTATCGGGAAGATGATTTTGCGCCTCGTCCCGATAAGCTCGGGGACGATTTCATTCAACGGGCTTGACATCTCCACCCTCAAAAGAGGGGCCCTGAAAGAGTACTATCGGAGTGTACAGGGTGTGTTTCAGGACCCGTTTAGTTCCTATAACCCGGTCTTCAAGGCCGATCGGGTTTTCAGGATGATTCGGGAAGAGTTTTATCCAGAGATGAAGGGCCGTGAATGGAACAACAAGATAGACAGTTCCCTGAAGGCTGTCGGCCTGAACCCGGATCAAGTCCTGGACAAGTTCCCCCACCAGCTCAGCGGTGGGCAGCTTCAACGTTTTCTTATAGCCCGCGCCCTGTTGCTGGACATTCAGTTTCTCGTGGCAGATGAGATCATAAGTATGCTCGATGCCTCCACCCGAATCGATGTTCTCAACTTGCTGGCAGACCTCAAATCCCATGGCCTTTCTATCCTTTTCATAACGCACGATCTCTCGCTAGGGTACTACATCAGCGAGAGAGCGGTGATTCTCTATCGGGGCTGTGTGGTGGAGATGGGGGCCACAGAGAGAATATACGACAATCCGCTGCATCCCTACACTAAAATGCTGATGGCTTCGGTGCCACGCCTGGATAGGAGATGGGAAGAGGTAGAGGTGGAGCTAAAAGCAAAGCATTCAGGGCTTACCGGCGGCTGTGTCTATTACGAAAGGTGTTCAGGCGCAGACAAAGATGGAGGTTGCGCCACAGACAGACCGGCGCTGATAAAGGCAGAAAGCGATCATTTCGTGGCCTGTAGCCGCTGTAGGTAAGAATGACCATACAGGAGGGGTAAACCGTGCCAAATGTAGAGCTAAAGGGTCCTGAGTTGCCTAACGTTCCCTGGGAGGAACGCCCTCGTGGGTGCAATGAAGTCGTCTGGCGTTCGGAGAAAAACCCCATCATCACCCGCGAGGCAGTGCCAGAGGCGAACAGTATATTCAACAGCGCCGTCGTGCCTTTTGAAGACGGTTTTGCTGGCATATTTCGCTGCGATAACACGTCCAGAGTTATGCAACTCCATGCAGGAGTGAGCAAAGACGGCGTCAACTGGAAGATAGAACCGCAGCGCATTCAGTTCAGGTGTGAGGAAGATGAAATTGGCAACTTCGTTTACGGCTACGATCCACGTGTGTGCTGGCTGGAGGACAGATACTATATCACGTGGTGTAACGGGTACCACGGCCCTACAATAGGCGTGGGTTACACCTATGATTTCAAGACTTTTTACCAGATGGAGAATGCTTTCTTGCCCTATAACAGAAATGGGGTGCTTTTCCCTGGCAAGATAAACGGGAAATTTGCGATGCTCAGCCGACCCAGTGATACCGGGCACACCCCTTTTGGCGATATATTCTACAGCGAAAG
>DAOULT010000165.1:0-5828 GCA_034417895.1 Anaerolineae bacterium
CGCCTGACTTTGATCCCTAATTCTGCCTATCGAGGGACTCTGGAAGAGCAGGAAATCCCCCTGCTTTCGGCCGGAGAGGCGGTGGAACAGACGTGGCCCCTCGAACCCCTGACCAAAGAGGGTTTTCGGGTGGAGTTCGCCCTGCGCTACGACGACCGGACAGGCCAGGACCATCAGGTGTCTTTCGCCGACCAGGTTCTACCTCTGCACGTGGTGGCGGAGTTCGTGCCCATGCCTAACCCCTACTCGCCGGGTGCTCCCCTGCGGCCCGATAGCGCCGTCTTCTTCGGGCGGGAGGACGTTTTTGCCTTCGTCGAGAGTTATCTGGCCGGCGCCGATCAGCAGAAAATCCTGATCCTGATCGGCGAACGTCGCACGGGCAAAACTTCCATTCTGCGACGTTTACCTCAACGTCTGAGGGCCGATTACGTGCCTGTCTACATCGACGGCCAATCGCTGGGCATCGACGCCGGCCTGGCCCACTTTTTCCGCGATCTGGCCTGGGAGATCGGCGACGGCCTGGATGGAGCGATAAGCCCCCCCGCCCTGGGAGATTTCCAGACCGCCCCCAAGGAAACCTTTGAGCGTCGTTTCCTGCCCGGCGTCTACGAAGTGCTGGCTGGCAGGCGGCTCTTGCTCCTTTTCGACGAATTCGAGGAGCTGGAAATCCGGGTGCAACAGGGAAAGCTCCCGCCGGTGATTTTTCCCTACCTGCGCCATCTGATGCAACATGGGGAGCGGCTGGCCTTTATCTTCGCCGGGACGCACCGCCTGGAGGAGATGACCACCGATTACTGGTCGGTGCTTTTCAACATCGCTCTCTATCACCGCCTCAGCGCCCTGGACGATACGGCGGCCCGCGCCCTCATCGTCGAGCCGGTACGCCCTTACCACATGATCTACGACGATCTGGCTCTGGACAAAATGCTGCGGGTCACAGCCGGGCATCCCTATTTCCTGCAACTGTTGTGCTACACCCTGGTCAACTACCGCGACCAGGCCCGTAAAAATTACATCACCCTGGCCGACGTCAACCAGGTGTTGGAGGAAGTGGTCGAGTTGGGCAAGGCCCATTTCACTTATGTCTGGGGCCAGGCCTCCTCTCTGGAACGAACTGTCCTGGTGGCTCTGGCCCAGCAGCCTGAGGGGTGGGCCACCCACAGCGACGTGGCCCGCCTGCTGGCCGATCATGGTCTGACGCTGGCCCCCCCGACGGTCCTGGGGTTGCTGGAAAGACTGGCCCAGCGCGATCTGGTGACGGAACAGGTCGGGGAGCGAGCACGCTTCCGGCTCAAGATGGCCCTGACCGGCCTGTGGATGCGACGCTTCAAATCGCTGAATGAGGTGGTGGAACAGATCATCTGAAGCAAAGTTTGCCTTATTCAGCGCTTCGTAGTATAATTGATGGAATAGAAGCCCCCTCCCTCATTTTAACAGAATGGCGAATGGCGCGCTTGACGCTATCGCGTATGAGTATCGCTGAGAGATCATGGACGAGGTTGTCTACAGGTGCGATGGCCTGACTGAAGAGGACATCGCCTTTCTCCAAAAAATTGAGAGTGGTATGGCTCTGGTGGCCGATCTGAGTCGGGCCGATGCCCTGATGTACTGTCGGCTAGGAGCCGAAGAAGCTGTAATTGTGGCTCAGGTCTGGCCGCACTCTATGCGTCCCATCCATCAATCGATGGTTGGATATGAGGTGAACGCCGCCCAGGAGCCCTCTGTTTTTCGTGCTCTGAACCGTAGCCGTTTCTCGCGGGGAAACCAGGACTATATCGCTGACGGGGCTCCCATCGTGCAGGAGGTTCACCCCATTCGCAACAAAGCTGGACGGGTGATTGGAGCCTTGAGCATCGAGACCAACCTGATCGAGCACGAACGGCTCCGTCATCGGAGCAAGGTCTTTCAGAAAGCCCTGCGCCAGCTTCAGGAGATGCTGCTGAGAGGCGAATTGGAAGGCGTGCAGGGTCTTTCTCCTTTTGGGGAGCACGATGGGGTGGTGGTGGTCGATCCTCAGAAACGTATCCAGTACATGAGTGGCATTGCTACCAACCTCTACCGCAAATTGGGCCACATGGAAAACCCGCTGGGCAGACGGCTCGCCAGTCTGGATATCCAGGACGATGAGCTGGTTACGATCGTTCTGGATGCCCGGCGCTGCATCGAGAAGGAGGTGGAGGAAGGGGAGCGCATCTGGATCAAGAAAGGCGTTCCCTTATTTCGCGCTCCCCGTCGCTGGAGCCTTCTACGACGCTCGTCGTCGGACCTGTCGGAGTCCCATCTGGTAGGAGTGATGCTGACTGTCCATGACGAGACCGAAGCCCGTCGCAAAGAGCGGGAGCTGAAGGTCAAATCGGCCATGATCCAGGAGATCCACCACCGCGTCAAAAACAATTTGCAGACCGTCGCCTCTTTGTTAAGGATGCAGGCCCGACGCACTGATCTGGAAGAGGTGAGACAGGCCTTGCAAGGGAGCATCAACCGCATCCTGAGCGTGGCCGTGGTGCACGAGTTCCTGTCCACTCAGGAGGGCAGGATCATTAATGTCAGAGAGGTCAGTCAACGCATCATCAGCCAGATGAGGCAGGGCGTGCTGGATCCCAACAAACCCATTTGTTTTGACCTGCGCGGACCTAATCTGTATCTGGCGGCTCAACAGGCTACGGCCTGCGCCCTGGTTATCAGCGAACTCCTTCAGAACGCGGTGGAGCACGGCTATCAGCGTGAAGAGGGGGGAGGAACCGTTACCATTCATTTGCAGGATGAGGGCGATAGCGTGGCTATCGAGGTTATTGACGATGGCGGAGGGCTGCCCCTCGATTTCGATCTGAGCCAGGATGTCAGCCTGGGATTGCGTATTGTGCGCACCCTGGTACAAGATGACCTTAAGGGACAATTCGAACTGAAAGACATCAATGGTGGCACGGCGGCCATCGTCGCCTTCCCTAAACGGCCTTTGGGAGCCGAAGAGCTTTTGACCGAGTACGACTGACATCCTCTCCCCTCTGGAGAGGGGAGATTTCACTGGACAGAACTATTTGTTAAGAAGGGAGAGAAGGGTTTTGGACCGAATACGCGTAATTATCGCCGACGATGAGTCGATCATCCGCATGGATCTTCGAGAGATGTTGGCTAACCTGGGATATCTGGTGGTGGGAGAGGTAGGTGATGGCCGCAGCGCGGTCAATCTATCCAGAGAACTCAGACCCGATATCGTCATCATGGACATCAAGATGCCCGACATGGATGGCATCGAAGCGGCCAGGATCCTGACCGAAGAAAAGATCGCTCCCGTCTTGCTTTTGACTGCTTTCAGTCAGCGAGACCTGATCGAGCGCGCCAAAGAGGCGGGGGTGGCGGGCTATATCGTTAAACCTTTTCGTGAATCCGACCTGGCGCCGGCCATTGAGGTGGCCCTGGCCCGCTTCGCAGAGTTAGCCACCCTGGAAAAAGAAGTGGGCGACCTGCAAAAAGCTCTGGAAACAAGAAAGCTGGTGGATCGGGCCAAGGGCATCCTGATGGATACCCAGGGCCTCACCGAAGCCGAAGCTTTCAGACGCATCCAAAAGATGAGCATGAACACTCGTCGCCCCATGAAGGAGGTGGCCGAAGCTATTATCATCGCCCATCAAGCCGGTGAATAGCGAACAGTGCTCCATGTGATCCGGGAGGCGATCGTCAATCGGCTGTGGCGATCGTCTTCTTGTTTACGTGGATCATAAAATTTGTTACAAATCGATTATCTAACCTCTTGCAGGTTCAAAACCTGGGGAGAGGTTTTCACAACGGGGAGGTATCAAGATGCCACGTGTTCTGAGGATCGGCCTGGCCCAGATCAACACCACCGTCGGCGACCTGGAAGGCAACCGCGATAAGATCATCCACTACATTGAGCACGCTCGAGAGTTGGGGGTCGATGTGGTGGCTTTCCCTGAACTGGCTATACCAGGCTATCCACCTGAGGATTTACTGCTAAAACCGGAATTCATCCGCGCCAACTTGAAAACTTTGCGCCAGATCGTTCCAGCCACGAAGGGGATCACGGCTGTGGTCGGTTTCGTTGATAGCCAGAACGACATCTACAACGCGGCGGCCATCCTCCACGACGGAGCACTGGCCGGCACCTATCACAAGCGTTATCTTCCCAATTACGCCGTTTTCGACGAGGAACGGTATTTTCAGGCCGGGGATGGGAACGAAAGCCCCCTTTTCACAGTCAACGGCGTATCACTTGGTGTTTCCATCTGCGAAGATATCTGGTATCCGGTCGGCCCGGCTGTAGCCCAGGCCCTGGGCGGGGCGGAAGTGTTGATTAACATCTCTGCTTCTCCCTACCATGCCGGCAAGGGACTCCATCGGGAGAGGATGCTGGCTACACGGGCAGCGGATAACGTGGCGGTGGTGGCTTTTGTCAACCTGATTGGTGGACAGGATGAACTGATCTTTGATGGCGACAGCGCTATCTTTAATGAGAAAGGGATGTGTCTGGCCCGAGGCAAACAGTTTGAAGAAGATTTTGTGGCGCTCGATCTCGACGTGGAGAGCGTGTTTCGCCAGCGGTTGCACGATCCCCGCCGCCGCAAGGAGACGCTATCCCTGGACGGGGCGCTGGATAAAGTGGTCCTGTCCGAAAGCGGCGACTCCAGGCCGCCCCTATCTCGACCCCAGGTGGAACGCCTGGACCCTGTGGCGGAGGTTTATCAGGCTTTGGTCCTGGGCACGGGCGATTACGTGCGTAAGAACGGCTTTCAGAAAGTGGTCATCGGCCTTTCGGGGGGCATTGATTCTTCGCTGACAGCGGCCATCGCCGTCGAGGCCCTGGGAGCCGAAAACGTGATCGGCGTTTACATGCCTTCCCGCTATTCCTCCGAAGGGAGTCGCACCGACGCCCGCCGGTTGGCCGACAATCTGGGCATGGAGTTATTGACCATCGCCATTGACCACACCTTTCAAGCCTATCTGGAGATGATGGCCGCCCCTTTCGCCGGGCACCCTCCAGACGTGACCGAAGAAAACATTCAGGCCCGCATCAGAGGTAACATCCTGATGGCCCTGAGCAACAAATTTGGCTGGCTGGTGCTGACCACAGGCAATAAGAGCGAAGCCAGCGTGGGCTATGCCACTCTCTACGGCGACATGGCGGGCGGATTCGCCGTGATCAAGGACGTGCTGAAAGGACTGGTTTATGAATTGGCCGCCTATGTGAACGAGCAGGCCGGGGCCGAGATTATCCCCCGCAGCGTATTCGAGAAAGCTCCCTCCGCTGAACTCAGACCCAACCAGAAAGACTCCGATTCTCTGCCTCCTTATCCCGTGCTGGATCCTATCCTGAAAGCCTACGTGGAAGAGGACATGAGCGCCGCCGAAATCGTGGCCCTGGGCCACCAGGAAGAGACGGTGCGGCGCGTTATCGCCATGGTGGACAGGGCCGAATATAAGAGGAGACAAGGCCCGCCCGGAGTGCGCATCTCCCACCGCGCCTTTGGCAAAGATCGCCGGCTGCCCATTACAAATAGATTTGAAGGCTATAACCTTGTATAAAAATGCGCCGCTCAAGAAGGCCCCCTGACTCTGACCGTTTCCCCTCTTTGGTAAATGTTTCTGAGAAAATCTTTTTCCAGAAACAATTACTAATTTGATCATTGGCAGCATATTTTGCATTGTAGATTTACTCCTTCTACTATTATTCACCTCTCTCTCTAACTCGACTTTTGCGATGTGAAGGGCCAAACCAGGCCTGCTGCAACTTAACAAACGAACAAAGTAACACCCCAAGCCAGCCAGGTTTGACGTTCCTGAGCCAACCCGCCCGGCCACATGGAGCGTTG
>DAOULT010000166.1:0-5870 GCA_034417895.1 Anaerolineae bacterium
CCGATAGGGTGGTGGAATGGCTCCAGAAGGCCATCCCAAACCCCTGCTCCTCTGCCAATTTGCTTAAGGAAGTCCTTTTCAAGGAAGGGGGAGCAACTGGATGCTATCTCCTCCATCAGTGGGGGGAACGAGATGCAAAGGTGAGAGAGCTTCAAATAGAGTGGAGACAGGTTGCACCTTCTCGATTTTCTTGGGCAAAGGGTCCATGCGCATTATGGCCCCAAGAGCGAGGGGAGTCCGGGGTGATGCGTAAGGGATACGAGCAACTTGGGCTTAACTTTAACCCTTTTGGCCCGGAAAAGGCCGAACAAGATCATCTTCTCCCCGAACTATTTTACCGCCTTTCTCCAGCGTGGGCGGAGGTCGTGGCTTTGAAGCCGAGCATCTTCTTTGTTGCGCAGCCGGGCTGTGGACGTAGCACCCTCATCTGGATGGCACGTCACGAAAGCGGGCGGATTGGGAATCCTATGGAGAAGGTTTTCCCTGTATTCGTGCTCTTATCCGACTTTTCGTCAGAAGAAGAACTCCTGCAAATTTTTGTGAACCACATTGCCGATGCTTTATACTGCGCTTTGGCCCGTGACCCTTATGGCCTCCTGGGTCTGGAGACGGAGGAGCAGCGCGGCTTGGTGGAATTTCTCCTGAGGGCTGCTGGCGGACTGGGTCCTCTTATTCACCGGTTGAGGAACGCTGGCCTTCCACCTGATGATCTGGATGGTCGCCTCCTGGAGGAAGCCATCACCACTGTAGCCCTATCTAGAGAAAAGTGGGAGGGGGTGGCAGAATGGGATACCCCTCGCCTGCATCCTCATGGCATGGAATACACCTTTCTTCTCATAGATGCCTCGTTCCAGGATGAAGAGAAGGTAAAGCTTCTTTTGGGCTTGTTGTTCAACCGGTGGCTTCCACACCTGGCTCCTCGCCACGTGATGCCCAAAGTTTTTCTTTCAGAGATGCCTTACGAGCCCCCTATAGAGCCAGTAAGAGTAGAATGGAATGACAAAGACCTTCAAGCCTTGCTTCGCCACCGTGTAGAGCGCGCAGGGCAGGTGATTATTGAGGGCCAGCCTGTGCTGAGCGGCTGGGTCGAAGGGGAAGAAAATCCAGACGAGCGATTGATTGAGGCGGCAAAAGGCAACCCGGCCTGCCTGATTGTCCTGGGAAACCGCCTGATTCTACATATAGGCTTGAAGGAACGGCTTCCTACCTCAGAAGAGTTCAATCAGATGCTTTGTAAAAGCCATAGGGAGATAACCAATGTACGAGCATGATCTCCACCCATATAGTTCTCGTTTGTTTGTAACCCGGGAGGCAACTCTTAAGTGGGTACGCTCAAAGGTGCGAAAGTGGAAAGACGGTTACCGGAGAACCGCCCTCTCCATAGAGGACCAGATTTTCGGCTTCATTGGCGAACGGGGTGTAGGCAAAACCTGGCTTCTCCGCTATCTTACGGAGGACTACGGTGATACATCCTCTCTGGCTGTTTACATAAACTTGGATGACCGGCTCGCCTTTTCCGCAGCGGAGGAGTATACTAAACGTATAACGATGAAAGTAGAGCAAAAAGCCTCTCAACAGCAAGCGACAATCCTCATCCTAGATAACGTCCCCCCCCTCCTCTGGACGGGCGCCTGAGAGAACTGGAAGAAATGACTCTACTATCTCAGTTACATTATAATCGCTCCCTTATCATAATGGCCTTGGTGACTCCTTCTAAAGCCTGCTGGCTCGATCCGTATCTCCGGTCCTTTGAGACAAGACTACTCACCTCTTTCGATGTCAATCAGACCAAAGAGCAATTGAAACGGCTGGAAAAGGCACAGTTGGTCAGGAGCGGATTGAATGCCTCTTCTATCTACCACGACAGTGATGGTCATCCCCTTCTAAATTTTTTGCTAGCCAAGCGGGAGAGAGAAAAGGCTTTTGATGAGCTTCTGGATTATTACTTTTCCCGCGTACCGCCCAAAGATCAAGATAGGCTCAGAAATTATCTGAAGGCCGTCTGTACCTTGGGTGTCTTGGAAGATGCTTTTATTGAGAGAGCATTAAAGATATATCAGCAACATAAGCCCGGCGCGGCTGGCTTTCCTGTCCAGCCTGTAGGTGTACGAACTCTTTTACGGAGATACTGGCTAGCCCAAACACGACCTACATCGCCGGGCCAACTCGTCTTGGTCGGAGGCGTTAAGCGTGCCGTTCAGGGGGTATTGAGAGCACAGGAGACAGCTCTTTATAACGCGCTAGGACAGCTTGCAATATAACTTTTGCGGGAGGTAGCCATGGAATTGACGGATTTTACCGGTGCACAACGCATTTCACTAATTGGGCGCAGGAATCTGTTGGAAGATGCTCTTAAACGCATTCGCCGGGGAGGGTTTCACATCCTTTATTATGAGGGAGAAGGAGGTATAGGCAAGACAGCAATCTTGGAAGAGATACTGCGCCTGAGTAGAAAGAAAAAGAATAACCTGACAGCCAACGAAGTTATAGATTTTTATCACATGGACGTTCATAACCCGGAAGGGCTGATTAGAAAAATAATTGACACTTTAGGTGAACAATATTTTCAAGAAAGTAAGGATGTTATGAGGAAAGTAGATGAAGCCCGAGGGGTAGGCAATTCGGGGGAAGCCAACACGCAGGCCGAAAGACTTTTGAGCGTTTTCCAGAAAGAGCTTGCAGAGTTGGCCCGCGAAAGAGGGATAGTGTTAGCCCTGGATACGATGGAGATGCTGGAATATGAGCAGCGGGACTTCTTTCAGGATATGCTGAGGCAAGAAATGCCCCTTCTCAGCGTGGTAAAGTGGTTGTCCGATTCTTTCCTGCTCAACCTGAGGGGCAATGTGGTGCTCCTCATGGCCGGGCGTCCCAGTGACCTGCCCGAAAGGTTCAAAGCCCTTCGGAGGCGCAACCCCTCCCTACAATTTAAGAAAATAGAAATGAAGGGATTTAATGAAGAGGAAACCATTGATTATTTAAAAGCCATCTCTCGCCTGAAGTCAGAGCACGGGGATAATGATGCCGCCAGCCGGTTGTTGAAATTCAGCGAGAAACGCGGGGAGGTAGCTCATTTTCTGACCGAAGGCCGACCTATTTTGCTGGCCCTCATTGCCGATATGGTGGCCCATGGATGGACGCTTCCCTACGCGTTCAGCCGGGATTTAAAGGAGCTGAGAGGTTTTGGCCGTGAAGAGCTATTGCCAAATATGGAGCAAAAAATAGTCATCCGCGTTCAGGAAAGCCCCACATTTATCAGCGAGACTATCTGCACCCTGGCCTGGCTGCGCAAAGGAGCCACGGCAGAGCTGCTGGCCCGGTTAATGGATCTACGCACTCCGGACGGCCAGTGGGATATAGGCAAAGCCCAGAACTATATTGACCAAGTGGCTCAACTGACGCTGGTTAAAGTCCGACCGGGCAACAAACGGGTTTTCCTCCACGATGAGATGTATACCCTTCTAGAGAAATACATCTTTCGAGAGCGCAGCCTAGAGGATAAAGAGAGAGTCTATAAGATCATCAGAGAGTATTGCACGACATATATCGAATCTTTGTGGCAGAGAATTGAAGAGACGCCTGGTATCTCCCCTTTACTTCAAGCTGAAGTACGTCAAGCTTACGTGGAGGAGATGCACTATTGCCTGCGTCAGTGCCCCCCGATGGGCTTTGCCCTTTACTTTTGGCTGGCCGAGGAAGCGCAAGAAGGGAGGGATGTTGGAATGGACGCCCTCTTGCGCGCTGAACTTCTTGATACAGTGACGAGATTGGAAAAAGAAAAAGCTTTGGGTGGGCTTGACCCTGACGAGGTGGATGTGGATGCTGCTGTTCGCTGGGGCATCAGGGCCTTATTCTTACAGAACGACTCGGACGAAGCTCTGACCATCTTAGACAAAGTGCAGAAGGTATGGAAAAGAAAAACCGGCCCCCTGGCGCTGACTAGAGCTCACCTGAATCTATATCAGGCAGTGGCTATGATCCGAAGGGCTGCGGGAGAGGACTGGAAGACCGCTCGCGAGCTGCTGGAACGTGCAGAAGATATGGCAGAAAGCATGCGTTCATCCAGCAAGGAGAGGGTCAAGCAACTATCCGGGCCCGAAGCAGACATAGCTGGGAGTCATAGTCGGCGTGCCGACATCCTGAAAGCACTGATCCTTAAATACCAAGGAGACCTGGACCGCCAGCAAGGACGGCATTACGAAGCCGTTCGACATTATCAGGAATCTGATGCATTGCAGCGCTATCTAGAAATGACGCGCCTTGCTCCTATACTTATCAACCTTTCTGATGCAAAGGCGCTAATAGGCCAGTTCAATCAAGCTCGTTTGCTGGCAAAGGAGGCCGAACAGAGGTCCCGTCGTAGCGGTGGGTATTATACCTTGGCCCGGGCTCTGTACGCCCGCGCGCTGATAGAGGTGTACGATGGCTGTCCCCAGATTGCGTTGCGCTATGTAAACGAAGCATTGGACCTGGCTGAGAGGCTGCGCGACTCCCCGCTGTGGGGCTTGGTGCACCTCGCTCGCGCCCGGGCATACCGCTATCTGTGGCACTCACTTACTCCAGAAGAGAAGAAAAGCCCCCCCGACTTCTGGAAGCAATTCTTCAAAGATGCTTATCAAGAGGAGAAAAAGGTCCCCGCTTTCTGGAAGCAACCCCTGGAAGATGCTCACCGGGCGGTGGATTTCCTGAAAAATGAGCCCCCGGCCAGAATAAGGGCTCTCATTGAACGGGGATGTATATATCGGGAAATGGCTCGTGAACTCTATCAACAGAGAAAGCGGGAAGATGCTCTAAAGTTTGCTGAAAAGAGCCAGAGAGATTTTGAAGAAGCGGCAGCCATGGCCGGGGGGATTGACCTTCCCTCCCAGCAAGCACTGGCCTGGACCAACTTGGGATGGCTCCACTATTACATAGACAGGAAAGATAGAATAGAAGAAGCTCTCCAGCGGGTATATAAGGTAGTTCCTAAAGAATACCTGCTCCCGGCCTGTGGTCCCGAACCCCCGATGGCCGAAAAGGAGAGGAAAATAGAAGCGCGGCTTCCCTTCTGGAGCATACTAGGCAAGGCGGAGATGTTGGAAGCATGGATCGCTTTGGATTGCGAAAGTTTGGATGAAGCAGTGGAGCATATCACCCTCTCTCTTACTTACGATGAACTAATTGCAGAAGAATACTTTGACATCACCCGGGCGGAAGAGGGTGTGCATAGACGCTTCCTAAGTCTAAAAGCAAGAGATATAAAGAATTTGTATCAGTACGTCCGGGATGTTGCGAATGATCGAGGGCTGAAAAAACCCACCCGCTTCCAGCGTTTTCTGGAGCATATATATGGCCCAGAAAATCTGTGGATAGAACCGGAGGAAGGGTAACAGCAGTTCTGCCGCTCCGGCCCCGGCTTGGCCTAGGTTTCTTTCCTTGTCCACACAGCCCCGCCGGCCCGAAAAGATGCCCATCTATCGGTCCCACCAGGCAATGCCCTTCTTTCCCCCCGGCCAGTGTACAGCCCGACTTCCCACGCAAGAACTCACCTAAAACTGGCGGAGTCTTTGCGGCTGTGATATAATGCCACAAAAAGAGGCTGGCAGATCGGCTTTTGTCCGGAGGATGGGGAATGTTATGGTTTGCGCGTGGAGAGAGGCGCTACCATTTCCTGGCTGGCCGGGGGCGACCTGTGGGGCGTGAACGTCAGAACTGCCCAGCGGAAGACGAAACAATACCCCAGAGGGAAGCCCAAATACATGCCAGTGCCGATGTGCTCACCCTGGCTAAAGCTGGTCGGCGGCTGGCAGAGAGGTGGCGATCTGTGTTGGCTTCTTACGAACGGTTTTGGATCGTCACCGACGCCGATGAGAAGGGTGAACGGGCGGCGGCCT
>DAOULT010000167.1:0-3582 GCA_034417895.1 Anaerolineae bacterium
GTTCATAAGCAGTACCTCAGTGGTTACATTGCCATGTGCGAGTTCGGCATCAATCTCAAGCGTATCACGCCCTCGTTCATCTCGGCCTTGGTTGCCCTGCCTCGCACTAGCTCTTAACATGAGCCAAGTTTTTAGGCGTCTTCTTCCTGCGAAACGAGCATTTTTATTTGTAGTCGAAAGGGGTTACGATGGCGGCAGTTTATTTGCGGGAACAAGGTTCAGTTTTGCGCCGAGAGGGAGAACGGTTGCGGGTGACCAAGGGCGATCGGGAGTTGATGGCTGTTCCCCTGGTGCATGTGGATCAGGTGGTGGTGATGGGCAATGTGCAGCTCACCGCACCGGCGGTGGCCCTCCTCTTGCAGGCGGAGGTGGATGTGGTCTTCATGTCGGCCTATGGCAAGTTCCGGGGCAGGTTGATGCACACGGGCTCCAAGTTCGCCCAACTGCGTCACCTGCAATTGCAGAAAATGAGCGATGAGAAAGCGACGCTGGCTATCGCCAAAGGGGTGGTGAGTGGCAAGCTTCGCAATCAGCGCGCTCTTCTGCAAACACAGATACAAAGTAAGTCGTCAGATTCCAGGAGGGGGCAGTTAGAGGCCGCAGGGCGAGGGATCGATGCCATGCTGGGGCGAGTTAGCCAGGCAAAGTCCCTGGATTCACTGCGAGGCTACGAGGGCAAAGCAGGGGCATTCTATTTTGGGGCTTTGAGGGAACTTCTGGAACAGGATCTGGGGTTTAAACGCAGGGCCTACTATCCCCCTCCCGATCCGGTCAATGCCCTGTTGAGTTTCGGCTATACCCTTTTATTAAAGGACGTGATGGCTGCGGTGCAGGTAGTTGGCCTGGATCCTTACCTGGGCTTTTTCCACGTCATCGAGTACGGGCGGCCTTCGCTGGCTCTGGATATGATGGAGGAGTTTCGGCCTGTCATTGTCGATACGCTGGTGCTGGGTATTATCAACAACCGCCAGTTGACCAGAGATGATTTTACCCAGACAGGGGACGAGAAGCGGCCGGTGATCATGACCGAGAGGGGGTGCCAGCTTTTCATCCAGTGTTATGAAGAGCGCGTCAACAGTGAGGTGATATACCCTTTAGATGGGCAGAATACCACTTACCGACGTTCTTTTGAACGGCAGGTGCGTCAGTTAGCTCGTGTCATCCGGGGAGAGAAGAAGCGCTACCAGGCGATGGTAGTCAAGTAATCGTCAGGAGGAATGGGTTTTGCCAAGCAGGAAGAAGGGAAAATTCGTCATTTATACTGATGGAGCTGTAGGGGATAACCCGACGGCCACGGGGCTGGGGGTGATCGTCAAAGATGAGCAGGGAGAGATCATCGGCTGGTGGAGCAAAGTAGCGAAGGAGATGACCAACAATGAAGCGGAATACGCGGCGATGGTCTTTGCTCTGGAGGGGATTCTGAAGTATCGTCCCCAGGAAGTGCATTTCTACCTGGACAGCGAAGTGGTGGTGAACCAAATGCGGGGGATTTTCGGGGTGCACAGTCGAGCCCTCAAGGTCTGGCACGTGCGGGCTTGCGAGTTGGCACGGCGTATCCCCAAAGTCACTTTCACTTACATCCCCCGTGAGCGTAACCGTCTGGCCGACGCCCTGGCTAACGAGGCGTTGTTGGCCCATAGTCCATAGTCCTCAGTCCTTGTCCCTGGTCAGGCAGGCAGGGGGACATTGAGAACAAGAGACATGGAGGAGGATTATGTTTGTAGTGGTCAGTTACGACGTGCCTGACGATAGGCGGCGGACGCGCATCTGCAAAACGCTTAAGGATTATGGGGATCACGTCCAGTACAGCGTCTTTGAGTGCGACCTTAAGGTGAAGGATGCCCAGCGGATGCGCCAACGTCTGATGAAGCTGATTAACAAAGATGAGGATAACGTGCGTTTTTATTTCCTCTGCCGGGAGTGCTTACCCAAAGTTCAGGTCATCGGCAAGGAACGTTTCGAGCCACTGCGAGACTTTTACGTGGTCTGATGGTCTCCAGATAGCTCTCTGGGATCGGATACGGCCAACTCCTGACGATAGGTGAGCGGGACAGGTCGCAGGCTGCGGATGCGATCCAGGCGGAAGACCCTCTCGTCGTGGCGGCGATGGCAGTAGGCGATGAGGTAGGGTATCTCCCCTCGCCATTCGATGCGGAAAGGCTCGACCACGCGCACCGTCATCTCGCCCCGCCCCTCGGTCCAGTATTCCATCTTCAGGCCATTTCCTTCTTCGATGGCTCGTTCGATCAAGGGCAACGTCTCTTCAGGCGAGGAGTGAACCTGATGGGTGGGATAAGGAGGCCACCCATCGAGAGCCTGTTTCAACTGCTCGATGGTCTCTTCCGCCAAAGTCTCCGCCGCAGCCAGTTGATGAGGGCTAAGGCCGGAGGCCAGCTCGCTCAGAAGGGTAAAAGGAGGGCGCATAGGGAGGCGAATGAACTCCCCCAGGCGAGCGTAGACCTGGCCGGCCAGCCAGAGGTAGGCGATTCCCGCTTCGCCCAGTGAGAAGTCAGGCGGAGCCTGCGCGGTTTCGGGAGGATGGACAATCTCGCCATCGGCCATAGGGGCAGAGGGAAACAGAACGCGAGGCCGATAGCCCTGGCGGCGCAGGGCCTGGCGCAGTTGCCCGACCCGGTTTTCGTCAATAGCGACCATTCTGGGGGACAGAGTGCGGCGGAAGAATTTCCTTATCGAGCGTTGAGCGCCCAACCGGGAAAGCAGCTCCCGTTCGGGCGTCTCCAGCACGGTCAGAGGGCGGATGATGAGCCGTTCGCTCTCGGCAGCCCATTCCCACAGAGTCGCTTCCTGGTCAGGGGTCAAGGGGGAGGAGCCTTTCTCTGCCTGGCAGCTCTCCTGGATGAAAGCTACGATCTCAGGCATGGCAGCCCCCCGCTCCAGAGCTGGTTGGACGCTATCTGGCGTGAAGCGGAACAGGAGAACGTCGTCCTCGATTATCGCCTGGCTGTATTCCATCAAGCGGTAAAGGTGAGCCAGGTCAGGATGGGAAGGGATTTCCACGGTGAGGTCGGAGGTCAGGGTGAAAGGTTGTTCGGGAGGGAAAGTGTCAAAAGCATCATCATCTGTGTGGTCGGGACCCAGCAGGGCTGCGCCCAGGGAAGTAAGAGAGAAAGAGACGGGCTTCGTATCTTCGCAGCCCAGGGATACGAAGCCCAGCCAGGTTAGAGGCCCCGTCAGGTGTTGGTGGAGTATTTGGCAAGCTTCGTCCCGGCCCTCTTCTCGTTTCCACCAGGGGGTGAGATCGCGCAGGGCTTCCTCTTCTTCCAGAACAGCTTCGACGAAAGAAGGGAGAGAGAACCACTGAGCGGGTGGGCACTGGGCCACGTAGGGCAGGAGCCTGGTCAAGATAGCCAGGGGGTTGCGCTGCTTCCAGCCGGGCAGTTCGTAGCGAGCCCAGAGCTGATAGTTGGTTTCGCTCCCGCTTTGCCATCCTTCCCATAAAGTGAGCAATTTCTCTCGCCGACCCTCGGCCAGCCACGAGGCGACCATCGGAGTCGGCTTGAGGTATCGTCCGGCGAGAGCCACCAGCCCCGTGGTCTCGCACAGGTAGTGGATGAAGCGCAG
>DAOULT010000168.1:0-37841 GCA_034417895.1 Anaerolineae bacterium
TCGACGTCTTTGTGAAAGGGCCTGGGCCTGGCCGTGAGGCGGCCATCCGTTCCTTGCAGGCCGCCGGTCTGAAGGTCAGATCGATCACGGACGTTACCCCGATCCCCCATAATGGCTGTCGTCCCCCTAAGAAACGCCGGGTCTAACAGCGAGCAGCAAGCAGCGAGTAACAGGCAGCGAACAGTTTGCTTCGTAGCTTATAACTTGTTACCGCTGACTGGCGGGACTTGCTGCTATTATTAGGAGGTAAAATGGCAAGATACACAGGTTCTGTTTGTAAATTGTGTAGAAGGGAAGAGGAGAAGTTATTTCTAAAAGGGGAGCGTTGTCTGACTGCCAAGTGTGCGGTGGAGAGACGGGCCTATCCACCAGGGATGCATGGTCAGCAGAGACAATATCGCCGCAAGATTTCTGATTATGGGTTGCAGTTGAGAGAGAAGCAGAAAGCTCGTCGCATCTATGGGGTTCTGGAAAGACAATTTCGTCGCTACTATAGAGAGGCTGAAAGGCGCAAGGGGCTGACCGGCGTCAATCTACTCTGCGTGCTGGAGAGCCGTCTGGACAATGCGGTCTATCGTCTGGGCTTCGCCGATTCCCGCTCTCAGGCCAGACAGTTGATCCGGCACGGCCATTTCGCCCTCAACGATCGCAAAACCAATATCCCTTCGGTGCTGGTCAAGCCTGGGGATGTGATTGCCGTCCGGGCCAAGAGCAGACAAAAGCCCTATTTCAGAGCTGTGGCTAAGGAGCTAGGGAACAAGCCCGTGCCGCAGTGGATGGCTCTCGATGCCCCCGGCCTGTCTGGACGAATCCTGTCCCTCCCATCGCGTGAGGATATAGATATATCGCTGGATGAGTCTTTAATCGTCGAGTATTACAGCCGGTGAACGGGGAGCGATTTCCGCGCGACGAATCCAGGTACCTGGCTGCCCAGGTTGCCAGGTAGGAGGGGGTCCATTGATAAATTTAGTTTTGCCTAAAATAGTGTGTGAGGCCAGCTCCAGGAATTATGGCCGTTTCATCATCGGCCCTTTGGAGAGTGGCTATGGGATAACTTTGGGCAATGCTCTGCGCCGGGTGCTGCTTTCCTCGCTCCCTGGGGCGGCGGTCACTTCCTTGAGAATCAGCGGGGTGTACCACGAGTTCTCCGATATCCCTTACGTGAAAGAAGATGCCACCACGCTCTTGCTCCAGATTAAAAAACTGCGCTTGCGGTTATACTCTGAAGAGGCGGTGCGCCTGCGGCTGGTAGCGGTGGGAGAAGGTGAGGTGACGGCCGGCGATCTGGAATGTCCCAGTGAGGCGGAGATTGTGAATCCCGATTTGCATCTTTTCACCACCGATTCGGCGGAAGCAGACTTAGAGATGGAGTTGGTGGTGGAACGGGGCAAAGGTTACTCCCCGGCCGAGGAGCGGGGCAAGTTGCCGATCGGAGAAATCCCGGTCGATGCTATATTCAGTCCTATCCGCAAAGCCAATTACACCGTAGAAAGAGCGCGTATCGGTCAGATGACTGACTTCGACCGCCTGGTCATGGAGATATGGACCGATGGCACGATTCAGCCCGAAGAGGCCCTGAGCGCCGGCTCCCAGGTTTTGGTCAAACATTTCTCGTTGATAGCTGGTGTAAAGGAACTGCCCCCCGAAGAGCTGGAAGAGATGGAAGAGAAAGGCATCCCCAGTCATATTTACGAGCTGCCCATCGAGGAATTAGAGCTGACTGTGCGGGCCTACAACTGTCTCAAACGGGCAGGGATAACCAAGGTGGGGGAGATTCTGGAAAAGCTGGAAAAGGGTGAGGACGAAATTCTGGCCGTCCGCAACTTCGGGCGCAAGTCTTTGGAGGAGTTGCTGGAGCGTTTGAAAGATAAGGGTTTTATGCCCGTGGCAGGGGTGGAAGGCGAGGAGGTGACGGCCGAGGAAGAGCTTCAGCCTGAAACCGTGTCCTAAAGATCACAAGCGAAGGATCGCGAACGAGGGAGTCTGTATATCATGAGACATCGAGTAGCCGGTCGCAAGTTGGGTCGTTCCAGGGGCCAGCGCCGGGCTTTATACCGCAATTTAATCGCCGAGTTGTTTCGTCACGACCGCATAAGGACCACCGAAGCTAAGGCCAGAGCCATTCGGGCCAGAGTGGAAAGACTGGTGACCCTGGCTAAACGGGGAGATGTGCACGCCCGACGACAGGTGATAGCTTATCTGGGCGGCGAACCGCGCATCAGCCAGGATAAAACCACCACCGTGGTCCAAAAGCTATTCGACGACCTGGCCCCACGTTATGCCGACCGCGAGGGGGGGTATACCCGCCTCTTCAAGTTGGGACGACGTAAGGGCGACGGGGCGCAGATAGCTCTTATTGAGCTGGTCGAATGAAGGCATGTGGGAAGCAGGCGACGGGCCCTCGGCTGGCAACTGCTGGAAGGCCAAAGCGGTCATCGAATACGATGGGACCCGTTACCTGGGTTTTCAGATTCAGCTTCAGGGCTTGACCATTCAAGGGGAATTGGAGAAAGCGCTGGCGCAGATCGTCCGCAGGCCGGTGCGAGTGGTGGCTGCTGGTCGTACCGATGCCGGCGTCCATGCCAGGGGGCAGGTTATCCATTTTTCTACCGCCTGGAAACATCCTGTCCGGGACCTTCAACGGGCCCTGAATGCTCTCCTGCCCGAAGATATCGTGGTCCGCGAGTTGGAGAGGGTGGCCGACAGCTTTCACGCCCGCTACAGCGCTCTGAGCCGTGAGTACCGTTACACCATTCTGAATCAACCCTGGCCTTCTCCGTTGGAAGGACGCTTTGCCTATCACTGTCCCTGCCCTTTGCAGGTGGAGGCCATGGCCCAGGCTGGTCGTGGTTTGCTTGGCGGGCACGACTTCGCTTCTTTTGGCCGTTCTCCTCAGGAGGATAGCAAGAGGGGCCTGGCGCCTGGTAAGGACAGTAGCACGGTGCGTCAGGTCTATAGCCTGACCTGTGTGCGCCAGGGTCCCTTTGTACATTTTGACATCGTGGCTAACGCCTTTCTGCGCCGCATGGTGCGCACCATCGTGGGGACGCTGCTTCTGGTGGGCAGGGGGAAACTATCTGCCGCTGACGTGGAGGCTATCCTGCGGGCCAGAGATAGGGGACAGTCTCCCGCTCCACTTCCAGCCCGGGGCCTGTGTCTGATGAAGGTTAACTATCCAGACAATGTATAGTTAAGGAGTTATATTAGTGAAAACTTATGCGTTAAAAGCAAAGGACATTGAACGCCGCTGGTACGTGGTCGATGCGGAGGGCAAGACTCTGGGCCGCCTGGCCTCCGAGATTGCCAAAATCTTGAAGGGCAAGCATAAGCCCATCTACACCCCCCATCTGGATACCGGCGACTACGTGATCGTTATCAACGCCCATAAGATACGGGTTACGGGCAAGAAGATGGAGCAGAAATTTTATTATCGTCATTCGGGCTACCCTGGGGGTCTCAAGGGCATCGGCCTGGGGACCCAACTTGCAAAACACCCTACCCGGGTGTTGGAGGCGGCGGTGCGGGGCATGTTACCCAAGAATCGGCTGGGACGCAGGATGATAAAGAAGCTGAAAATATATGCTGCTGCTTCCCATCCTCATCAAGCTCAGCAGCCTGAGGTTCTAGAGTTTTAGGATCAGACGGGGATAGATTAAGGAGGTAGATAGATTGACCACAGAAACGACGCTGGAATACTATCAGGGCACGGGCCGGCGCAAGACCGCCACCGCTCGTGTGCGGCTTTACCCGGCAGGGGAAGGAGCCATTATCGTCAACAGCCGACCGCTTGAGGAGTACTTTCCGCGCCCGCGTGACGTGCTTACTGTCACCGAGCCTCTGAAAGTCACGGGCACTATGGGCAAATTCAACGTCACCGTTCTGCTTAAAGGCGGGGGCGTTACCGGTCAGGCAGAGGCGGTGCGCCATGGCATCTCTCGCGCTCTGCTGGAGGCTGACCCCGGCCTGCGGCCTGTGTTGCGTAAAGGTGGCTTCCTGACCCGTGATCCACGGGCCAAAGAGAGGAAGAAACCCGGCCTCAAACGGGCTCGCAAGGCCCCGCAGTACACCAAGCGCTAGGTCAGAGCAGCGAGCAGCTATATAGGTAAATATAACCACCAGGAGCACAAAGGATCAGGACTTTATACTTTGTGCTCTTTGTGTCCTTTGTGGCTGTCAGCCTAGACCTCAGGCGGTAGGGGCTGTTCACTTAAACAGATACATTATAATTATCACCGTCAGCCCCCACAGTCCAATAGCCGCCATGAAGGGTTTGTCTTTTAGCAGGATTTCTTCAGGGCTGCCACCCTTGTTCTTCTGGTGGATGAGGTATAGATAGCGAAAGACGCCGTACAGCACGAAGGGAATGGTCAGCATCATGGCGTGGTTTTTGGGCATGTTAGGGGCGGAGAAGGTGTAGAAAGAATAGGCCAGCACGGTGGTGGAGGTCACGACGGCGATCATCTGATCCAGAAGATGGGGGCTGTATTCCTGCAAGATGGCGCGATGCTCCTGGGCGTTGTCCTGAAGTAGCACCAGTTCGTGGCGGCGCTTGCTGAAGCCCATAAAGAGAGCCAGCAGGGCCATGCAGACGTACATCCAGGGCGAAAAGCGCACCACATCGACCAGGGACGCTCCGGCCGCCACCCGCAGGACAAAACCGGCGGCCAGGGTCAAGACGTCGATGATGACCATGTTCTTGAGGAAAAAAGAGTAGGCGATCATGGTCGTCAGGTAGGTGATGGCGATCAGCCCGAAAAGTCGGCTCAGCCAAAAGGCCAGGGGTAAGCAGATGACAGGCATCAGGATGGCGGCTGCGGCGGCGACCCTGGGGTCCAGTTGTCCACAGGGCAGGGGCCGCAGTCGTTTGGTGGGATGTTGGCGGTCCTTCTCGATATCCACCAGGTCGTTGATGATGTAGATGGTGCTGGAGAGGAAGCAAAAAATGATGAACCCGGCCATCGTTCTGCTCAGGTAATGTGAATTAAAAAGCTTCTCGTCAAAGACGAGAGCGGCGAAAAGGAAGAGATTCTTGGTCCACTGCCTGGGCCGCATAGTTTTCAACAGACCTTTGAGCACGTTGTTTCCCCCAGTGTTATAAGTTATAACGGAGAGCACGAAGGACACAAGGAGTTTGTTCCTGGTGCTCCTGGTGTACCTGGTGATCGATCCAGGTCGGGGTTTATGATACCTTAGTTTCATCTAATAGTCAACTCAGCCATGAGCAAAAAACGTCTGGACATCTTACTGGTCGAGCGGGGGCTGGCGGAGAGCCGACAGAAAGCTAAAGCTTTGATCATGGCCGGCCAGGTGTTGGTTGATGATCGTCCGGTCAGCAAGGCCGCCACCCTGGTATCTGGGGGAGCCGACATCAGGGTCAAGGAGCGTCTGCCCTACGTCAGCCGTGGCGGTCTGAAGCTGGAAGCGGCCCTGGAGCGCTTCGCTATCGAGGTCAGGGGGGTGGTGGCCGCCGACGTGGGGGCCTCGACCGGGGGGTTTACCGACTGTCTCCTCCAGCGAGGGGCTGGCCGGGTCTACGCCATCGACGTGGGCTATGGTCAGTTAGCCTGGCGGCTGCGCACCGATCGGCGCGTGGTGGTCATGGAACGAGTCAACGTCCGCTATCTTCACGACCTGCCCGAGTCCATCGACCTGGCTACCCTCGACCTGTCCTTCATCTCACTAAGGCTGGTTTTACCGGCAGTTGTGGGTTGGCTCAAGCCGGGGGCCGACATCGTGGCTCTGATCAAGCCCCAGTTTGAGGCCGGCCGCCAGCAGGTGGGCAAGGGGGGAGTGGTCAGGGACGCCGCAGTCCATCGGGCCGTTTTGCGCGAAGTCCTGACCTGGGCGCTGGAGCACGGGCTGACCGTGCGCGGCCTGATGGTCTCGCCTCTTAAAGGCCCGGCTGGCAACGTGGAGTTTCTGACTCACCTGGGGTGGGGAAAGGAGGAAACCAGTCTCGACCTGGCAGAGATCATTATCCCTATAGTTGAGTCCATTCCTCCAGCGGAATCTGGCGACCGATAATCTCCTCAGCCTCTCGCAGCATCATTCGGAGCTGAGGTGCCCGGCAATCAAAGGCAAAGGATGACCCAACTTGAGGCCCACGAGAATCCAGTCCTCCAAAGTGGAGCGCAATTCGTCTTCACATTGGCGCAGGGTAGAGGCGAAAGCGATAACCCCTTTGCATTGAGGAATCCGTCCGCTGAAAGAGCCATCTTCTAATTTGTCGTAGACTGCGTGTGCGAGTGCCTGATTGACGTAATCGGTTAGAATAAATCTCGTCGCCATCGAAACGCCCCCGGTAATGGTCAATACATACTGATGAAAGCCCGCGCTCACGAAAACCTGGAGGGGGGGGTAGTTTGGATCAGGCGCCGCAGCCCCAGGCCAACGGCGATGAAAGCCGTTCCAACCGTCAAAAACACTGCCCACAAAGGGAAGCTTGCGGTCCGCCCGCCGCTTAGCGGTAGTTCGGAAGGGGTGGGCATCGTTGTTGAAGTGTTAGTGGGGGCGGGTCTCGCCGTTGAGGTGCTGGTGGGGGTGGGGGGCGGGGTTGGCGTCTTGGTGGGCATGGGGGTCGGGGTGGGGGGCGAAGTGGGCGTCGGGAGGAGCGTGGCGGTAGGGGGCACCACGGACTCGATAACAGGGCTGATCATAGCTGAGGCAATGATGGGACGCAGCCCGCTCTCCTTACCGGCATCAGCCTGGCGGCCGGTGATGATAATGGTGTAGATTTTGCCCGCCTCGAATTGAAAGCCGGGGATGGTAACCACCGGCTCGCCTTCCCCGGCGAGGCGCACCTCCAGATCGTATTTGCCCTTATCGAGGTCCACATACTCTTCTGTGAACTCCTCGAAGCTGGCTCTGGAAAGCAGGGGGCGGTCTTCTAACGCTACATCAGCGCTGTCCACGTCGGCCGAGAGTTGAAAAGCGCGGACTCTGGCCTGATTGGCCGCGGGCGGAGTCAAATCATCTTCCACGAATAGAGCCAGGACTTTTTTGTTTATGTCGCTATAGGCGATGATGGTATAGCTCCGCCCGGCCTTCAGGGAAACATTGATGGTGGTCAGGGCCTGGTCAGCTTTTTTACCGGCGGGCGCGATTTGGACTTTATGTTGGCCTTCTGTCAGAACTTGAAGCTGTCCCCCGCCGTAGGGCAGGTCGCTAAAGGTCCGTTGACCATCAACGAAAGCATCAACGACGCCAGCGTCTGGCGAGGCGTGGATCACCGTCAGACGGGCTTCTCCCTCCTGGGCCGCCACGTTGGACACCGGCAATATGACAACCAGCAGGGCCATGACCAAAATAATGGATTTATTCATAGCCTCTCTTCTCCTTCCTTTCCAATGCTTGCTCATTTTAACATAAGTAGGGATATCTGTCAAAGGTCAATTTGGGGCCTCTGGAGAAGAGTATTGCCAAACGGCCTGAAAATTGATATAATGTTTCCAGGTAGGAGAGATGATCCACAGGCCGGGGAGGGAAAGAGAAAGATGCTTGGTCAGGCCAAAATATTGGTAGTGGATGATGAAGCGGCTGTCCGCCTCTCTTTGAGCAAGGCCCTGTCGCTGGAAGGATACTATGTGGTGGAAGCGGCCAGTGGCGAAGAGGCCCTGGCTAGACTGCGGGAGACGCTCTTTGATCTGGTGCTGGTCGATCTAAAGATGCCTGGAGTAGATGGTTTGCAGGTCATGCAGGAGGCTAAGGAGCTTTCCCCTTCTACGGTGGTCATCATGTTGACCGCCTACGGCACGGTGGAGTCAGCCACCAGCGCCTTGCGCCAGGGCGCCCACGATTATCTTCTCAAGCCTTGTTCCGTTGAGGCCGTGGTAGCCAGCGTGAGCAAAGGGCTGACCAAACGTTATCAACATTTGCGCCGCAGCAAACTGGCGACCCAGATAGAGGCCAGCGCCCGCGCCCTGCTGGCCGAAGAAGAAAGCTCTGTGCGCGCCGCCTACCCCACACCCGCAATAGAGCGAGCCTGGCCCAATGGCCTGTTACAGGTAGGCCCTCTAGCCATCGATTGGCAAAGACGCCTGGCTACTTTGCATGGTCAACCCTTGAGCCTGACCCCGACCGAATGGCGGCTTTTATCCTGTTTGATGAGCAACGCCGATCAGGTGATAAGCGCTCAAGAGTTGGTCAGGCGGGTCCAAGACTGTGAATGCTCCGGGGCGGAAGCGCAGGCTATCATCAGAGTACACATCCATCGTCTCAGACAGAAGGTGGAGACTGATCCCTCCCGGCCCCGTTATATCCATAACGTGCGGGGCAAGGGATACGTCTTCGTGACCGGGGCAGAGGACGAGGAGCAAATCGATCATCAGCAGTGAAGCAGGGTCGTTTTTATTTCTGCCCTGATACTCAAGTCCGCGTCGGGAAAGTGGCTCCCTTTCGATATTGATTTTTATCTAAAATATGGTATAATAAGTATATCCAGAAGTCGCCTGTCCTGTAGGATTTTGTCCCCGAACTCCGCGTCTGTGCAGGCACGCTAATTCATATTTAACTTAAGGAGGTAGTGCAATGTTGTTCGTAGCGATTATCGACTGGTATGAGGGCAATGTCCTGGAGGCTCTTGAGCGTCGTCCTGGCTGGACTCCTCCCGAGGGAGTCAAAATTTTGGGAGAGTACTGGTCGGTAGGTACCGGCCAGGTGGTTATGATCGCTGAAGCCCCCGATGCCGTAACGGCTGCCCTGACGACGTTGCCCTGGGAGGATATCGGCTACATCACCGTGTCTCCTGCTCTGACCCCTGAAGATGGCTTGACAATGCTGAAGCTCTGGAAAAAATAGCTCCTCATGTCGTGGCCTGATGGCTGGTGCGATCTGCGAGGCGGCAAATTAGTGCGGCGCAAGTCAACGCAGTGCTTACTGCGTTGCTTGCGCTTGTTTAGAGACTGTAACTTGTAATCCTCCCTGGTCGATTTTGTGCTAAACTACGGTGGGTAAGAAGCCGTACTCGTCGGGAGGAGGAGTTTTTTGATGCGGTCGGTGCAGGCGACGTTGCGGAGCGATATCTATCTTGACCGGGACGATTATGCTCATCAATGACCTGAACGTCCTCAAAAGACAATTGATGATCTATCAGAACAACCTGGCCGAACTGCAAGCTATGGCCGCTGCCCGGCAAACCTTCTCGACCTTCGACCTGGCAGCCGAGATAGAATACGTGGAGAGACAGATTGTCTATCTGGAGGAACGACTGGCCCGGCTGGAGATCGCTCACGAGCCGCTTCTTCTTTCCGCCTATCTGGAGCGCGTCATCGAGCGTAACGCTTACGTGGATCTGTGGGGAGTAATAAGAGGACGGCATCCGGTGCGGATGAAGCTGGAAGAGGTCTACTTTCCCCTCCACGTCGGGCGCGAGCCGGAGCCTACCCCGGCCGATAGGCGGTTGCTGACGCGGGAGGTGGAAGAGGTAATGGCCCGTCCCGACCTGTCCCCCGACAGGAAAGAGGACCTGCGGGAACAACTCATGACGCGCTACCTGGGCAGACCGGAGGTGCGTCCAGCCGAGCGCCTTCCCTTGTGGGAAGCAGTGCGTGAGCACGACCGGCTGGTCATCCTGGGCGATCCGGGCACGGGCAAGAGCACCCTGCTACGTTACCTGGCCCTGCGCTTCGCCAAAGCTATGCAAGAAGGTCTGACTGAGTTGGCAGCTCTGGGGACGGTACGGTTGCCTATCTACGTGCGTATCGCCGAATTCGCCGCCGCCCGCCGGGAAAAGCCGGGCCTGAGCCTGGCCGCTTATCTGTCCGACTATCTCAGTCAGGGGCCTGACGCTTCCGAAGCGCCAGGCCCTTTATGGGAGCTATGGCATCGCTCTCTGCTGGAGGGTCGGTGTCTGGTTCTGCTGGACGGCCTGGATGAGGTCATCGACCCTGGCGACCGCATCCAGATTGGGCATTGCATCGAGCGTTTTGTGGAGACCTTTGCCTCCTCTCCCCCCGGCCTGTCGCCGGAGGAGCGAAGCGGGGGGCAGAGAGTGAATGCGGCCTGTGCTTTGACAGGGGGACGGCTCATAATCGGGGATCAAGCCTCTTCAGTCTCCAGTGGCAACCGTTTCATCATTACTTCGCGCCAGGCCGGCTATCACTTAGCGCCCCTGACCGGCGAGTTCGTGCATTGCACCTTACGGGGTTTGAAAGCCGACGAAATACGTCCTTTTCTGGAACATTGGTGTCTGGCCGCCGAACAGGCCAAGTCCCCTGGCCTCTCCAGGGAGGTGGTACGGGAGAGGATCGAGTGGAAGATCGAGGGCCTGCTGTGGGCTATGGAGGTCAACCCTGGTCTGCGTTGTCTGGCGAGCCGCCCCTTGATGCTGATCCTGCTGGCCCTTGTCTATCGGCGAGGGATGCGTCTGCCTCAACGACGCATCGAACTATACGAACTGGCAGTCAAGACTCTGTTACGCGACTCGCAATTGGCGCACGACATCCCCTCGGTGGCTCTGATCAAGGAAAGCGAGGCCGTGCGTCTTTTGGGCCCTCTGGCTTTCTGGCTGCGTGAACAGAGGGGCGCGGGCCTGGCTACTGCGGAAGAGGTTGAACGAATATTCAGGGAAACCTTGAGCCAGGAGCATACCAGTGAAGACGACTGGCCCATCGAAGGCGATGTGGAAGAGCTGATAGTGTGGGTCTGCCAGCACAGCGGCTTTTTTATGGAGCAAACCCCTGGACATTATGGTTTTGTGCATCCTACCTTCGAAGAATATTTCGCCGCCCGCGAGTTGGTGGCTAAACCTAACCTGGCCTCGGAACGCATCCGCGCCCACCTGCACCATCCTCGCTGGAATGAGGCTATCCTGTTGGCTATCGCCTTCATCGGCACTGACTACCCTGTTTTTGCCAGTGAATTGGTAGAACAGGCGGTGCTGGCCTGGGGCGAGAGGGACAGCGATTTATCTCCCAGCCCTTACGAGTCCCTTCTGTATCGAGATCTCCTCTTCGCGACCTGCTGCATCGTGGAAGGGATCGACCTGGATGCGGCCCTCCGTCGGCGGGTCATCCGCGAGCTGTTGCACATCTATTTCGACCACGAGGGGCGTGGCCGTTATCCCCTGCTGCGGGAGCAGATCATCTCTACCTTCATCCAGTTGCGCGCCAGCGACACCGAGACTGACTTGATAGGCGTTCTTCTCCTGGCCCTTAAAGACCCCGATTGGATGGTGCGCGCCTCCGGGGCGCGGGCTTTAGGCAACCTGGAACAGGCCAGCCCGGAAGCGATGCGGGGCCTGCTGACCGCTCTCCAGAACGATGAGCAGTGGTATGTACGATATTATGCCGCCGAGGCCCTGGGCAACCTGGGTTCAGTGCCGCCTGAGGTGGTGTGGGGGCTGGTGGCTGCTCTTAAAGACGAAAGCGGCGGGGTGCGCGACGTGGCGGCTGAAGCCCTGGGCAAACTGAATGAAGCTACCCCGGAAGTGGTGTGGGGACTGATGGCTATCCTTAAAGACGATGATCAATGTGTCCGCTCCTCGGTTTGTTGGGCCTTAAGTCGCCTGGGACGTAAGACCCCTGGAGTGGTTCACATCCTGCTGACCGCTCTGGGGGTCGATGATTGGCTGGTCCGCGACTCCGTGACCCGCGCCCTGAGCGAACTGGGGCAGGTCAGACCGGAGGTGGTCGAGGTGCTGCTCAGCGCCCTGGGCAACGATAAGTGGCGGGTGCGCCACCATGCCATTTGCGTCCTGGAGGACCTGGGACAGATTCCCTCCCGCATGGGTGAATGGGCGCAGGTGATCCACGGTCTGCTGGATTCTCTTGAAGACAAAAACGCCATGGTGCGCGCCGCGGCTGCCGAAGCGCTGGGTAGCCTCTCGATGGCTACCCCGGAGGTGATCGAGCGCCTGCTGGCCCTGCTCCAGAATGACGATTGGCGCACCGCTTCCGCGGCGGCCCGCGCCCTGGGCAGTCTGGGATCACGCCAGGGCGGATGGACGAAGAGGGGCCAAAGGGAAGGGTCTGCCCTCATCCAGGGGCTGCTGATCGCGCTGGAAGACGAGCGTGGAGAGGTGCGGGCGGCGGCGGCTCGCGCCCTGGGCGATCTGGGATCGCGCCTGAGCGCTTCGGCGCAGGAGCGGAGAGAGGGGCCAGGCCCCTGGCAGAGCGAATGGCTTGACGAGATCAGCCGCGTTTTGTTGATTGCTCTCCAGGATGAAGGGCGATACGTGCGCTACCATGCGGCCCGGGCCCTGAACACGCTGAATCAGACCACGCCCCAGGTGGTTGAGGGGCTTTTGGCGGCCCTGGAGGATGACTATGAGATTGTGCGAGACTTCGCCGTAGAAACCCTGAGCAGTTTGGGACGAACCTCTCCCCAGGTTACTCAGGCTCTCCTGAAAGCCCTCGGCGATGGAGGGGAGGAGAAAAACCAAACCGGCTTTTACACCCGACACTACGCCGCCCGCGCCCTGGACAGCTTGAGCCGGGTCGAGCTCCAGGTGGTGCAGGTGTTGCTGGTCGCTCTGGAGAACGAAGACTGGCGAGTGCGTAGTGTCGCCGCCAGGGTTCTGGGCAGTCTCCCGCAGGCCGATTCAGCTATAATCGAGGGCCTTGTGACCCTGGCGGCGGATGAGCATTGGCGCGTGCGTTCCGCCGCCGTGAAAGCTTTAGGCAACCTGCGTCAGCCCTGGCTCAACGTCGTACAAACCCTTTTACAGGCTCTCAAAGATGATAACTGGTGTGTGCGTTCCTCCGCAGTCCAGGCTTTGGATACCCTTAATGCCGGACTGAAGCAAGTGTCTCCCAGCATTGTAAAGGCGCTCTTAGAGGCTCTCTACGACGAACGCCATCCCGTGAGCGACTTCGCCGCCCGCGCCCTGGGTCATTTAGGATCATCACGGACGGACGAATGCCCGCCAGAGGTCATCCACGGCCTCCTGGCCGTTCTCAAGGGAGGGAATAGATATGTGCGTTCCTCCGCCGCCCGTGCTCTGGGCGCTGTCCATTATCCTTCCGGGCAGCCTGGCCCCGAGGTCATCGGAGGACTCTCCGCTGCCTTCAGGAGCACCGATAAGCATGTCCGCTTTTCCGCGGTGGAGGCTCTGGGCAGTTTCCAGCGCATCACCCCGGCAGTGGTAAAAGCCCTTCTGGGCGCTTTGGCCGATAGGGACCGCTCTGTACGAGCCGCCGCCGCCGAGATTTTAGGGGGACTGGAACAGGCCACGCCCGAGATGGTTCAAGTTCTGCTGGTGACCCTTAAAGACGAAGGCCGATACGCCCGCTATCATGCCGCCTGCGCCCTGGGCAACCTGGGTACCATTCGAGGGGAGCAGGGGGCTGGCCCCGCCTGGCGGCAGGCCATTGCGGAAGGATTACACCGCGCCCTGGACGACCCCAGAAATGTCGAGAAGGTGTATCTGAAGCGGGTGGGGTGCGTCTATGACTTTATCTACGAGGCTCTGGCTAAAGTGGTGAGCAGCTTTTCGGCCGACCCGGACCTGTCCTCTTGAATCACGAATGGGCGAATGGGGCGAATTTCTGGCCTGACTTTTGCTACGAACACCTAGATTGGGCCTGGCAAGGGCACAACTCGAATATGCGACTCGGTCACAACAGAGAAGTGCCCTCGCCACTCGATCTCTTGTTCCAGCGTGGTCTTAAGAATCTCAGCGACAAAGCTCGGCGAGCGGAGCCGAAGGCGAAGCAAAATGATGCCTGGTGGGGGCATCTCGCGGCTGTGGAAAATTAGCTCGCCAAAATCTTTGTCGAAGGTGACCAGGATGCGATCGTCCTGCACAGCATAAGTCAGAATCTCAGGGTCGTCTGCCCCCAGGCATACGTCACCGACCGAAGCGATGTATATACCCATCTGCTGGAGAGCTTCTACGGCTTCCAGTGGAACGTTCTCATTTGCCAGAAATTTCATGAAGGTTGCCCCAGGGGGTAGACTCTCTCGCTTTTGACCGTCTCGGCCACGTATTTCAAGGCAGCCAGAATGTCTTCACGGCTCAACTGTGGGTAGTTGCGCAGGATTTCTTCGTAGCTCCAGCCTTCGGCCAGCAATTCGATGATGAACTCAACGGCGATGCGCGTCCCACGGATAACGGGCTTACCTACAAGAATATTTGGATCTACAATGATTCTTTCTTGCCAATCCATAGACTTTTCTCCTATCGTGGGTTCATCTCTCCCCTTCTGAGAGCAGTCTCAACCCATGTCTGGCTTCGTAGTCTCTCAAGCCGGCTTCGGCTCTCTCCAGCCTATGGGCTATGGCATCTCTGAGGATGAGGAGCAAAGCTGTCTCTGGCCTGGGGTCTCCGGTGAGTTCTGTCAACAACTGAGCCATTGATTTCGGCAGAGCCAGGGTCATTTATATCACCTCTTTGACTGGCATTATTTCGGCATCTCTTTAGCCAGCAGGGTGTCTATCTCCTGGTATAGTTTAGCGAAGGGCACGATTTTTGACTTCTCTTCCCAGCGCAACCTGGCTTCCACGCCGTTCTGCTTCAGGGTTTGGGCGCTGATGGTCAGGCGCAACGGGAGGCCGATGAGGTCGGCGTCGTTAAACTTCACCCCGGCCGTTTCGTCCCGGTCGTCGTAGAGGACCTCGTATTTTTTGGCCTGGAGGTCGGTGTATAGCTCCTCGGCCCGTTCGGCGACCTGTGGGGCGTCGGCGGCCAGAGAGACGAGGTGAACGTGGTAGGGAGCGACCGACACCGGCCAGATGATCCCTTTGTCGTCGTGGTGCTGTTCGATGATAGAGGCCGCCAGCCGCCCGGTCCCGATCCCGTAGGAACCCATGACGATGGGTTTGGGCTGGCCGTCCTTATCGAGGAAGGTGGCGCCCACTCCGTCGCTGTATTTGGTGCCCAGGATGAAGAGGTGGCCGATCTCAATGCCGCGGCTGGTGCGCAGTGTGCCCTGGCAGTGGGGGCAACGGTCGCCGTCCTGCACCAGAGCGATGTCGGTCAGGATGTCGGCCTGGAAATCGCGGGGGTAGTTGACGTTTTTGAGGTGGTATTGGTCTTTATTGGCCCCGGCCACGAAGTTGGCGCCCATCTGGACGGAATCGTCGGCCACCACCTTGATCCCCGTGAGGCCCACTGGCGAAGCGTAGCCGGCCACGATCCCGGCCTCTGCCAGTTCCTCGTTAGTAGCCAGGTGCAGGTCTGGCGGCCCACCCAGAGCGTTGAACAACTTGGTCTCGTTGACCTCCAGGTCGCCGCGGATCATGGCAAACACGATCTGGCCCTGGCTGGCGTAGAACACGACCTTGAGGGTTTGCTCTACGGGCACGCCCACGTAATCGGCTACGGCCTGGATGGTTTTGCAATCTGGGGTGTATACTTCTTCGACTTCTTTTGGCTCCTCGGCCACTCCTTCGGGCTTGACGAAGATGGCTCGTTCGGCGTTGGCCGCGTAATCGCAGTCCGAGCACTGGATAAAGGTATCCTCGCCCATCTCGGAAGGGGCCATGAATTCGTGGGAGACGCTGCCGCCCATGATGCCCGAATCGGCCTCGATGGCGACGGTCTCCAGGCCGCAGCGGTTGAAGATGTTGACGTAAGCCTGGTACATTGTGGGGTAGTAGGCTTCGATGTCCTCCAGGCTGGTGTGGCAACTATAGGCATCTTTCATGGTGAACTCGCGCACGCGGATCAGACCGCCCCGCGAGCGCGGTTCATCGCGGAATTTGGTCTGGATGTGGTAGACCATAATCGGCAATTGTCGGTAAGATTTGATCTCCCGTTTCAGAATGTCGGCCACCACCTCCTCGTGGGTCATAGCCAGCACCATGTCGTGGCCGGTGCGATCCTTGAAGCGCACCAGGGGAGGCCCGATCTCATACCAGCGGCCCGTAGCCTTCCAGACGTCAGCCGGGTGGACGACGGGCATCATCATATCCTGTCCGCCGATGGCGTCCATCTCCTGGCGCATGATGTGCTCGATCTTCTTGAGCACTCGCCAGCCCAGGGGCATGTAGCTGTAGATGCCGGCTGCCAGTTGACGGATCATGGCCGCCCGCAGCATGAGTTGATGGCTGACCATTTCTGCGTCGGCCGGGGTTTCCCTTAGAGTGCGTCCGAAAGCTTGTGATAAACGCATAAATAGTTCTCCTTCCTTTACAGGGGGTCTCTGGCTTTCAGTAAGTATACCCTGTTTTGCCGATAAAATCAACTCTGCTCGTCCAGCACCTCTTCGTACAGGCGGAGCACCCTGTGGGCCATGATCTCTTTGGAGAACGAGGCTCTGACCCTTTGGCGGCCCTGCTCGCCCATCCTGCGCCGCAGCTCTTCGTCGGCCAGGAGGGTGCGGCTGGCCTCGACCAGGGCGGAGACATCGCCGGGCGGCACGACCAGGCCGGTCTGACCGTGCCGGTTGACGTATGAGGTGCCTGTCCCCAACTCGGTGCAGATCACCGCTTTGGCGGCGGCCATCGCTTCCAGTTGCACCGCGCCAAAGGCTTCGCTGCGTTCGCAGGCGGGCAGCACGAAGAGATCACAGGCGTGATAATAGCAGGGCAATTGCTCGTCCTCCACTTCGCCCAGAAAGATGACCCGTTCTTCCAGCGAGAGGCTCTCCGAGAGTTGCCGCCAGTCTTCCAGCATAGGGCCGCTCCCTACGATCAGAAGTTGCGCTTCTACCTCCTTCATGGCCTGGATGAGATATTGCAGGCCCTTGTAATAGCGCAACCGCCCCACGAAGAGAAGCAAAGGAGGACGGTAACGTTTTCTGAGCCTCTCGACCGCCTCCTGGTCCGCGCTCTCGAAGCGTTGTACCTCGATGCCCAGGGGAATGACCACGCACTTTTCGGCCACGCGGCTGAGATATGGAGAACTGCGAATGTAGGGGGGGCTGGTGGCAATGAGGCGGTGGGCCTGGCTCAAGACCCGCCACAGGAGAGGTTTGTATAATTGGAGCAGCCTTTTCTGGCGGATGATATCGCTGTGGTAGGTGATGACCGTCCTCTGCCCTCGTCCCAGCCACAGGTTAGCTACTTCTCCCGGCGGGTGGGGAAAGTGCAGATGGACGATGTCTGCTTTCAAACGGCGCATCCAGACGAAGAGAGCCGCACTGAGGGGCGTGGAAGCCATCGTAGCCAGGCGGCCAGCCTTGATGACCTCCACGCCGTTCACTCGCTCTACGATGGTTTTGCGTCCTGGCGCAGTGACCAACGCGGTGACTTTTAGCCCCTGTTTGGCCTGGGTCTCGGCCAACATTTTGATGTAGTTTTCAATACCGCCCAGGACAGGGTAGTAGTCTTTGTAGACGTGAAGGATTTTCACCTTTTTTCGATGTAGTCGTCTGGCTCATATAGAGACAGTTCGAGGTCGCTAAAGAAGTCTAACTCTTCCAGGGCCTCCTCCGCCGCTTCGCACAAAGCTTCATCCTGGCTTTCCTCTATAATGGTTTGCAGAATGCGGCGGGCCTCTTCTCCCCCGATATTGCCCAGCGCCCAGATGGCAGCCTCCTGTACCTCGTGGTCGGAGTCTTCGGTCAGGCGGGCCAGGGCGGGAATAGCCTCCGTGTCCTCCAATTCCCCACAGGCTCGCGCCGCTTCGTAGCGTATTTCTGGATTGAGGTTATCCAACTCCTCCAGGGTCAGCGTCCGCCAGCGAGGATTGGCGCTGCGACCCATGGCAAAGATGGCGCTGATACGCATCATTTCCTCGTCGTCGTAGTAAGCGGCCTCGATGATATCGTCCACCTCGGCGGCGCTGGAATAAGCGATAGACTCTACTGCCCGGCGTCGCACCTCCGGGTCCTCGTGGTAGGCATGAATGGTGGTGAACAGCGCGTCCTGAACCGTGAGGGCGAGGGTGGCTGCTATGTCCTCCAATTCGCCTGATAAGACGAAGCGGCCCAGTGAAGTAGCCGCCGCCGCCCGCACCATGGCGACCGGATCGTCCTTGAGCAGGCGGAGGAGGGGCCCAACCAGGGTGGTGTCCTCATCTTCCCATAGCCCCTCGATGGCCTGAGCGCGTACGTATTCGTCCTCATCCTTCAGGCAGAAGCGAAACACGGCGTTGAAATCTGCCTCCACGCTGGCCTCAGCGATGTCCACCAGAGCCTGGACGATCTGCCGTCGCCGTTTAGGGGGGATTAGCGGCCAGGCTTCCTGAAAGAGTTGGAACTGATCTCCGCTTATCCTCGACAGGGCGTATAAGCTGCTCGTGGAGAGGGACTTTTGAGTATCACCTATCTGCCGCAACAACTCTTTGAAATCCACCAACATGAGCTACGACTGTCTCTTTCTACGGTCTCGTGCCGACTGATTAACAGTAGTGCTATTATCATTGTACCTCAACTTCCGCTAGAGGGCAAGTAGGGCTTTCCGAAAGTTCGGCAAGTGGTGCCAGGCACCTTATCCCCTAAAATTTGTATTTTGCTACAATCAGGGAGAAATGGTATAATAGGAGTACATAAATGTATATCCTGATGAACTAAAAAGCCTCAACCGGCTCCGTCCACCGTCGAAGCCTGGTTGTTGGATGGACCTGCTGGCCGGGTGAAGATACCGGGCTTGTAGAGAAGGGGACTGGCTGAGAAGTGGTGGGGGGGTGGTGAAACTGCTCGCCTTGAATTGGCGGGGGAAGGAGTATGACTTATGCCCATCGTAACTTTGCGGCCCCAGTTGTTGGAACAACTGAAACAGGTCGCCGCCGAGCATTCTGTGAGGCCCGAGGAGCTATTGGAGACCGCTGTACGCACCTACCTGCGTCAACTCGATCGTGAGAAGATCAAAGCAGAGGCGGAGGCATTTTGCTCCATGCACGCCGAGTTGGCTGAGAAGTACCTGGGTCAATATGTAGCTATCCACAATGGGAAAGTGGTTGATCACGACAAGGATTTCCAGCCCCTCCACAGCCGCATACGGCAGCGCTTTGGCCGTCAGTCGGTCTTGTTGCGTTGTGTGGAGGCTGAACCGGAGCGCGCACTGACCTTTCGCAGTCCAAGATTTGAGCGAGGTCAGCCATGAGTTATCCTTATCTTGACGCTTACTATCCACCTATGCCTGCATTAGAGCTCTATTTGGGGTATCCTGAAGAGGCATCGACTCTTGGCCCCCTGACGGCCATTGTGGACACCGGCGCTGACGGTACGTTGGTACCACAGTCGCTGATAGACGAGATCGGGGCCCCGTTTGTTGACGACGTTCGGGTGCGCAGTCACTGGGGTGAATGGCGCAATATGCAGTTGTTCACCGTAGATATCGGCATCGGGACGCTCCGTTTACCCGCTGTAGAGGTAGCTGGCGATGATCAGGGTAAGGAAATCATTCTCGGCCGCAACGTCCTCAATCGGCTGAGGTTGCTTCTGGATGGACCTGCTGGCCGGGTGAAGATATTGGGCTTGTAGAGAAGGGGACTGGCTGAGAAGTGGTGGGGGGGTGGTGGAAGGGGATGCAGTTTACTCGTTGTGTGAAGTAGCACTCTTGACTTGTAGTCCAATTATCGGTATAGTGGATGTAAGGCACATCATAACGAGAGGCTTGCCAATGCTGTTCACCTGGGGGCCAGATTGACGTTATTTGGAAGGTTTTTGGAAGGTCGGCAGGGCCTTTTGTAAGGTGTTTGGAAGGTAAAGGTGGTATAATTGGTGGTGGGCAATGGTTTAACCTGTACATGGCAGACACACAGAAGTTTTACGATGAGGAGAAGAAGATGAAAATTGGCATATTGCATCAATATGATCTGTCGGCTTCCGGTAGTTGTGTATATGTGCGGAGGGCGGCCGAATCGCTGTTGGCCCTGGGCCACGAAGTACACATTGTGTCGAAGGAACTCTATCCACAGCGTTACGATTTCATCGAAGAGGCTTTGCTCTATCGACAAGAGGCGGCCAGACTGCCCTTTCATCTGAAGCAGGCCGTCGGTGGGAATGCTCAACCTTATACTCTGTTCAGTCGAGACGGGAGAAACGCGTGCGTTTCTCACACCCTGCTGAGCGATATTATCGCCGTGGCCTGCGAACGCACGGAGCTACCCTCCGGGCGGTTGTTCACCGAGCTGTCTACAGAAGAAATCGAGCATTACATAAATTATCACTTTGAGCGGGTGGTGGACATCATTGATCGCTATGAGCTGGATATCCTCCACGCCAACCACGTGCTGTTGTGGCCCTACATTGCTCATCTGGTCAAGGCCAGATTGGGGCTCCCTTACGTGGTGACCGTGCACGGCAGCACCATCGAGTTTGTCCTCGACCGTGACGAACGATACCGACCCTACGTCGTAACGGGTTTGAGTCAGGCTGATAGAATCATCGTCCTGAACAAAGATGTCAGGCGCAGAGTGTTATCTATCTGCCCCCAGGTGGAGCATAAGCTGATTGAAATCCCGGTCGGGGTCGAAACGAGCGTCTTCCAACCTATTCCCTTCGTCGAGAGACCTCAAGCCATAGCTAACTTAGTTGAAGCTCTGGCAAACAGGCAGGGAACAGGCAAAAGAGAACTGGCGCGACGAAGCACCAGCCGTCTTTTGTATGAGGAAAGCAACGAATCTGAGATCGCCCGTCAAATGATGGCTGTCAGAAACTCTTACGAGCATGGTCAGCCTGATGCCGATTTGGGAGAGAGATTAGCCTCCATCGATTGGGGCACAGATAGGGCTATTATCTACGTGGGTCGCCTGCTTTTTGAGAAGGGCGTCCACTGCCTGATAGCGGCTATGCCCCTGATCCTGGCTCGATTCCCCAGAACCAGGCTGTTCATTGTGGGAGATGGCGTTGACCGCGAATTTCTGGAGCTTCTGGTAAGCGCTCTCGATCAGGGCCGCCTGGAGTTGGTGCACCGCGCTTTGTGGATAGCCAGGCCCTATCGCTACCAGGTCGATGGCGAGATCACGTCTTACGTTGGCTATCTGGAAGGTTTTCTGAACATCATGGAAGGGCGAGAGGAAGGACGAGGGCCAGCCAGAAGCGAGAAGCTCTCTTTAAAGGCGTACATGAATATGGCCCGTGGACGGATAAGTGAGAGCGTCGTATTTACCGGCCATCTGGACCAATCTGACCTGGCGCAACTCTTCCCTTGCGCCGATATCTGTGTGCTCCCTTCCATCGTCAAGGAGGCCTTTCCGCTGGTGTCTGTCGAATCTCTGGCCTGTGGGGTCGTGCCTGCGGGTGCCCATTTCTCTGGCCTGGTGCCTATTCTGGACGAAGTGGCTGCTCAGGTCGGCCCTATCGGCGATTTGGTGAAGTTAGACCATCATCCTCTGCAATTGATAAACGACCTGGCTACCAATATCCCGGCCTTGCTTGCCAGATTGAAGGACAGGGAGCTGGCGGATAGAGTGTCTTACATGTGCCGCAGAATTGTGGAGCCGGCCTATAGCTGGAAAAATGTAGGGGCCAGGCTGGAGGAGCTTTATTCTTCGAGCCTGCACACCTCTTGAACTAGATGATAATTGGAAGGTTTTTGGAAGGTCGGAGGGGCATTTTGTAAGGCCATTGGAAGGCAGGTATGTTACAATGTTAGAGAACAATGGGGAGCGGGCCATCGTCTGGCCTTTAAGCCGCCGCTCAAGTTACGGGAGTTGGTTTTATCCCCTATCGCCGGATAGAAGTTCCACAAATTTCTGGCTCCCCTTGCGGCTCTTCTACTCGAATGCAGGAGAAAGTTAAGGTTAAGGAGGCGCTATGAAGCTGTCAACAACCCAGAAAGAGGGGGTCGCTATCATCCGCTTTGAGGAAGAAAGCAACCTGGACGCTGGCAATTCGATGGAATTCAAGAAAGCGATAGCCACCCCCCTGGAACAGAACGAAGAGGTCATAATCGATCTGGGAAACGTGGGTTTCATGGATAGTTCTGGCATCGGGGCTTTGGTGGCTATTACCCGAGATTTTTCTAAAAAGGGGGGAGAATTGAGGCTGATAGCTATTACGCCCGCGGTGCAGACGGTGTTCGAGGTCACGCGACTCTACCGTTTCTTCGAGATATACGATTCCGAAGAAGAGGCTCTGGAGAGCTTTTGATAAGCAATCCGCCTGGGATCAAGTTTCCAGGCTGAAGGCTGAAGTTGGTATATGGATTTCAGATGCAGGGATCAATTGGAACCTAAAGCCTTTGCCTGCCGACTCGCTGAAGTCGATCTGGGGGAGGCCGCTGATTTACTTAAAACGCTGATCGAGACCGAAAGAGACCTGGTCAGAAATAACAAACTGAAGGCCTACGACGATAAACTGCCTTTGGTTTTAGAGCGGCTCGACGTGAGCCTGATGGCGGCCATTTTCAACCACCTGGACACTGTGTTGCCGAGACAGGCCCTGTTTGGGAATTTTCGGGTGGTGGAATATCAGGTCAAGGTGGAGTTGCTGAAAAAGTTGGCGACCGATAAGGCCGCCGGGTTGTTGGAACAGTTGAGCCTGGGGCTTGATCTACCCAAAGTGGCAGGCCGGCTATTGAGCGACGTATCTCCCGCCCGAGGGGCAGCCCTGGCGACCAGAATGGGGCGCTTAAGCCTGCTGCGCATCTTCGAGAACATGCAGGTCAGGGACAAAGCGCGGCTCCTGGAGAGATTAGAGCGGGACAAAGCGGCCCAGATCGTGCGCTGGATGCTGGACCGAGGGGGACACGTCCGGGTGGCCGCCGTAGCCAACGTGTTGAGAGAGGTCAGCCAGGAGGGCAGGGACGGCATCCTGGGCCATCTGGACGCCGCCGATAGAGATAAATTGCAAATAGAAATCGAGCGCCGCTTCGTCGAACCCTGGAAGTTGCTGAGCGCCAGAGAAATCGTCGTGGCCTTGCTGAATATGTCTCCTTCGGCGGCGGCCTCCGTCCTGCTAAAGATGGATGCCGAGAAAGCAGCGCAGGTGCTCAACTGTCTGGAAACCTCGTTTGTCGCTCAGGTCGTGACCGTTTTAGCCCAGGATGACCCTCAGATCGCCGCCGATCTGTTGGCGGCCATGCACGAGCAGGTTCTGGTGGCCTCCCCGGCAGGGATCGAAGCCCAGACATATTCCCTGCGGGCGGCCAGCGTTTTGGAAAAGTTGGACCTGAGCCAGGCGAGTAACGTCGAAGTCGTCCAGGGCATAGAGAGCGCCCTCCTGGAGGAAGCCCTCCGCTGGCTGGACGAGTCCAGAAGACGAACCATCGCCTCTATAGCCGGGCTTGAGCTGGGGCCCCGGTTTGCCTGTCTCCGTCATCCCCCACGAAGAGGACAGGGCCACAGGAGGAGTCAGCTTCTAGGCCCTGGCTTGAAATGGATCAGGATCAAAGAAACCCTCCAGACTCCGGTGGGAGACAAGCCCATGCTTGTCGATCTGCTGGAGATCGATCCACGGCAGGTCAGATTAAAAGTCTGCCGGGCCATTACTGAGGACAATCTGGTGCCGGTGGACCGGCTCCAGGAGTTATTCGGAGGGATCACCACGCGCGACGTCCGTCCCCCCCGGCAGGCTCTTCGTGGTCTGGGGGTCGTTCGGCTCCAAAAGGCCGTGGAACGGACGGGAGCAGTGGCCGCTATCAACGGCAATTTCTACTTCGACTACGGACACTACCTGGATTGCCACAACATGGGGATCGAACTCGACCAGATACCCGGCCTCTTCTTCGGCGATCTGATCGGCTGGTTTGTGATCGATGGGCTGGAAACCGATCCTCCCATTTTCAATCGAGCCTGTTTGATTGTAACGGAGGACGGCGCAATCCACATCAGGAAAGTTTTTATGACCGACGTCACCCTGTCTAACGGGCAGCGCATCACCTGGCAGGGGATCAACAGCTACAGAGAGAAAGATCGCATAATCCTCTTTAACTCCCTGTATGGGTTCAAGACGGAGAAGGAGCCGACCTATACCGACGTAGTTATCGCCAGATACCGAATCTACATGATAGAGCAGGGAAGAGGATCGCCCATCCCCTTGCTCGGTTTTGTGCTCTCCATCCCCAATGACCAGGCCGAGGAGTTGCTGGCCGGGGTGCGGGTCGGCGATAAGGTGGCTATCGGCAACGATTTCCCGCCCCACCTGGGACGGGTGGAGCAGGCTATGGCCTGTGGGCCGCAACTGGTGCGAGATGGTCAGCCGGACCTGGATTTCGACTTTGAGGATTTTGGGGAGAAAGATACCTCGGTTTTGCCCCTGTCCCTGACCAGGGCGGTCGATATTTTCGAGGCCGCCCGCAGTTTCGTGATGCTGAAAGACGGCAGGCTGATCCTGGGCGCGGTGTCCGGGACCGCGCTGGGAGATGGGCCCCCACGAGCCAGCGCCGGTATGACCTTCGGGGAACTGACCCAGTTGGCTATGGATCTGAGAGCGGAGCAGGCCATAGCTCTGGATGGCGGAGGGTCCAGCTCGCTGGTGGTCAGGGCCAGGGACGGGGGCAAAGTCCTGAACATCCCTACCGGCGGGGCCGACGTACCCTACGGAGAAGAACGTTTTATAAATACCTACTGGCTGGTTTTTGACAAAGAAAGGCAATCGAGTTAAGATAAAGAGAGGTTGAATTGTCCCCGGCCAGACCTCTCCAGCTAGAATCAGGAGGTAAGCAATATGGCAAATAATATAGAGTATCAGGGTACAGCTCGGTTGGAACCGCCTGAGATCGTGGAGGCGATGAAGAGCATGAGCCAGGAGGAAGCCACCCGGCTTTTGCGAGAAATGGCCGACGTGGAAGAAGAGCTTGAGCGTCGTAATCTGCTAAAACCGCATAAGGCCAAAGCGCCCCAGGTGCTCCGGGCGCAGGATATGTCTGCGCTGGTGTGGCTATTTAGCCCCCTGGAGGGCGATTACATCAAAAAGATTCTGTTCGGCAACTTCAGGGCCATTCCAGATGATACCAGACAGGCGCTTCTGGAGGAACTGCCCAGGGGGACGACGGCCTCCTTATTCGAGAGCATGAGCCTGGGCGTGGACAATCCCAAGGCTGCGGGCAAGGTGCTCAGAGCCATGACGCCCTCCGCCGCCGGCCAAGTGGTCGAAGAGACGGCCACGGTCAGCATACTGCGCATCTTCCAGGATATGGCAGTCGGGGATAAGGCCAGGATCATCGCCAGCTTGAATACCGATAAGGCGGTGGACATCGTCCGTGCCTTGTGGAGAAGCGAGAACGTCGTGCGCACGGCGCGCCTGGCTAATGTCCTCAGACAGATGAACGCCGACAAGCGAGAAGAAATCCTGAACGGGCTGGAAGCCACTTCCCAGAAGCTTTTGAGAGAGGAGATAGAACGCCAATACCGCGGCAGACTGGGAAGAGTAGCGCTGAAGGAGGCCAAAGGGCTGGTCAGCGAAATGGAGCCTGCTGAAGCGGTCAAAGCTCTGCAAGAGGTGGACGCGGGCCGAAGGACGGAAATCTTGAGGCTGTGCGAGGCGGAGAAAGCGGCGGCCATCCTGACAGTTATGGCTCAGGCGGATCCTGACCAGGCAGCCAACATCCTGGAGGAAATCGATTCCAGGGTGGCGGTGGGCTTCAAGATCAGGAAAGGGGTCCGCGAAGCCATCGAAGAGATTTACATGTGCCCCTCGGCCAGCATTCTGGAGAAGATGGATCTCACTCTGCACGGCAACCGGGCCGCGCTGGAAAGGATGGATAAGGAGCGTCTGGAGCTGGTGCTGGATAGGATGGTCGAGGCGAAGCGGGAGGAGATCCGGCTCCTGCTGGGCATAGGCGCGGAGCTGGCGGTCTCGGTGGCGATGTTTGCCGCCGGTAAAGGAAAAAGGAGAAGCCGTCGGGTAGATTATGGCCTGAAGTGGACCAGGATCGAGGAACATCTGGACGTGGGGGAGAAGGTAAAACCGGTGATCGTTGATCTGGTGGAGATGGATCCGAAGAAGGTGAGGGTTCAGGCCCGGCGGGCCATCACCGACGATAAACTCTTGCCTGTGGCCGAGTTGAAAAAGATCTTTGGGGCGGCTACGCGCGAAGGGAAAAAACCTGATGAGGCCCTCTTCACCAGGTTGGGCATGGTGCGCCTGAGCGCCATGGTGGAAAAGCATGGGGCCATTGCGGGCCTCAACGGCAACTACTATTACGACTACGGACATTACACCGATCTCCTCAAACTGGGGGTAGACCCCAGCGACGTGCCGGGCCTGTTCTTCGGCGACCCTAGCGGCTGGTTCGTCTACGACGGCGTAGAGATTACTCCGCCGTCTTTCAACCGGGCGGCCTTTGTGGTCACCGAAGACGGCGCGGTCTACATTGACAGGGTATTCATGACCAGGGTGCGGCTGCCCAATGGGCAGGTGATCGAGTGGGATGAAATGAACGTCCCTAAAGAGCCGGGTAAGATCATCCTCTACAACTCGGTGTACGCTTTCAAGACCGACGATGAGGAGTCGCACGTGGACCTGGCTATCACCAGAGGAAGGATCTGGGCCATCGTCGAAGGCCAGGCGTCCGACATTCCTCTGACCGGCTACACCCTTTCCCTCCCCATAGAGAAGAAAGATACTGTGCTGAAAGGCATCAAGGTGGGCGATGAGGCCGTGGCAGACAACAACTTCCCGCCCTCCCGGGGGAAGGTCAGGCAGGCTATGGCCAGCGGGCCTTACCTGGTGCGCGATAGCCAACTGGCGATCAGCTTCGAGGCGGAGGACTTTGGGGAGAAAGATTCTACGGTGATGAGTTTCTCTCTGACCCGCGCCGTCCAGAGCTTCGAAGCAGCCCGCAGTTTTATGATGCTCAAGGACGATAAACTGATCATCGGCACTGTGTCTGGCACCAGTTTAGGCTCTGGGGTGCCCTCGGAAGATGCCAGCATGGGCATGACCTTCGGCGAGCTGGCCCAGTTGGCTATGGACCTGGGAGCGGATCAGGCTTACGCTCTGGACGGTGGGGGATCAAGCTCCATTGTGGTGTGGCGAAAAGGGAAAATAGACGTGCTCAACACTCCCACCGGCGGCTCGGACGTTCCCCGTGGCAAGGAGCGTTTCATCAACACTTACTGGCTTTTCTTCCAAAAATGAAGGGGACGACAATGAGGAGGTTGCGCCCCTGTTCCCCACCAATAAAGACCAAAGAGCTGAGAGGAGCAGAAGTAAATCATCATGAAAGAGACTAAAACCATCATTCTGGCGGCGGGCAAAGGTTCCAGGATGAAATCCGATCTGCCCAAGGTTTTGCATAAGATGAATGGGAAGCCTATGATCGAGTACAGCATCGAGAAAGTCAGGGGTTTAGGCATTGAGGATGTCATCATCGTGGTGGGCTACAAGAGGGAGCAGGTGCAGGAGGCTCTGGGCGACTCGCTGCGCTACGCCGTTCAGGATCAGCAATTAGGCACCGGCCACGCGGTGATGATGGCCCGCGAGCTGCTCGAAGGCTTCGAGGGTAACATCGTCGTTCTCTACGGGGACATGCCTCTGATCAACCCTGAGACCATTCGACGGCTGATCGAAACCCGTGAGCAGGATGACGTTAAAGCTGCCCTGCTGACCATCGTTCTGGACAACCCGCCGGACTTTGGCCGCATTGTGCGCGACGAACAGGGACGTATCCAGCGCGTCGTCGAGGTCAGGGATGCCTCCCCGCAGGAGCTAAAGATCAGAGAGGTCAACGTGGGCATGTACTGCTTCGATTGCCAGGAGCTACTGGCCGCTCTGGAAGCGCTGGACAACGACAACGCCCAAAATGAGTATTACCTGACCGACGTGGTGGGCATTATGTGCGACAGGGGGCTGCGGGTGGAGACGGTCGTGACAGAGGACCTGGAGGAAACCCTGGGCATCAACGATCCCCGCCATCTAAAATTCGCCGAGAGTATGACCGACATCAAATACGCCGAAAGCCTGTACGAGTTGATCGACGCCACCCTGGCCTTGCAGAGAGTGAAGCTCACAAGCTGACCTGCTGCCTTGCCGACTATATTTGCGGATCGGCCACAAAGTCGTGAGCCAGAGCACGAAAAGCCCCCCAATCCCTCCAGGGGTCGGGCAGGGCGCGCAGAGCCTGGGCCACCGTCGCCAGCTCGTCTACCGCTACTTCGCGGAAGGTGGTGATCTGTTCGCTCTCGTCCTGGGGGGCCAGGTAGCCTCCCCGCTCCTGCATCAGAAAGACGTAGGAGACAAAAGGCAATCTCTCATCGCGGTGGTGGAACTCATATTCCAGAAGGCCCAGAAAACGCTCGCTCTCTACCTCCAGGCCGGTTTCTTCTTGCGTCTCACGCCGCATAGCGTCCAGGACGCGTTCACTCCGCCGGATGCCGCCGCTGGGCAGGCGATAGACGCCTGCCGGATAGAATCTCTTGGTGTGGAGGATGATCAGACCGTTGGGGCGGCGGATGACCAGCACCACCTCGCCCCGCCGTTTGGTCATTTTCTCGTGCCAGTAGGCAGCTAACCCCTCTCCCACCTCCAGGACGTAGCGTCGTCTCCTGGTGGGGCCGTATTGTTTTATCAGCCTTGCAACTTCCTGGGGATCAATTCGGCTTTTGGCGTCCAGGTTGGCCTCTCTCCCGCTAATCGCAGACTGTGCTCCCGCACGAAGCGGTAAGTCCGCTCGAACACGATTAACTTGTCGCAGTCTTCGGTAATAACGTGGCCGCTGTTATCCAGCCAGACCATCTCCTTATCCGTGGAGCTGATCCGTCTGTGGATGTAGGGCATGTTGTTGGGAGGGGCCATCGTATCGTGTTTGGAGTGCATGAGCAGGGTCGGAACCTGCACCTTGGGCAGGTCGTCGTCGAGATGAGTCAGGAATTGGAGCAGGCTCTCGGTGCAGCGGCTCGGAACACGGTCATAGCCGATATGTCGGCGCACGGCTGTCGGATCGTGAAAGTCATCAGGCCCTTTAGAGGAAAAACGGGTCACGTGTTTCAGGTAGCGGATGTATTTCAAGCGCCAATCTTCGTTCAGGTTGACGGGGACAGCCATAGCCACCAGCCCGGCCAGGCGGTAGCGGCCGGCCAGGTAGAGAGCCAGCCCTCCTCCCAGGGAAAGCCCGGCGATGAAAACCTCATCGCACTCTTTGCTGAGTTTGAGCAGCCCTTCCTGGGCCGAAGCGTACCAATCTTGCCAGGTCGTTTGCTCCATGTCTTCCAGGGTGGTGCCATGTCCGGCCAGACGCACCCCTAGCACGGTCAGACCTCGGCCGGCCAGATACTCTCCCATCTCTCGCATCTCGGCCGGCGTCCCGGTGAGACCGTGGAGAAGCAGGCAGCCGCTGCTGTTCCCCTTAAAAAGAAATGGTTCTGCGCCAGCCATGATGGCCGGGCCTTTTTTGGTCAGGGCGGACGAGGCCGCGGCTCGGGCCTTGGCCGCGGCGGGAGACACGCCCGGCGCCTCTGCCTGTTTTTTCCCGAGCCTGTCCTGAAAGGAAAGGACCGCGGCGTAGAGCACGGCCGCGAGCGGGATGCCGAATAGAAAACCCCAGAACCCGAGCAAAGCATACCCCCCCAACATCGTGCCCAGGATGAGCAAGACCGGCAGGTCGGCCGCCTCGCTGATGATTTTGGGCAATAGAACGTGCAGAAGAATTTGTTGATAAAAAATAAGGAGCAAGAGCATCCATAACGTCCAGCCGGGTTTCTGCACCAGAGCGATGATAGCTGGCAGGATGATAGCCACCGGCGCGCCGATGATGGGGATAGGCGTCATAAGGCCGGCCAGAATGCCGATCAGAAGAACAAAGTTCAAACCGGCTATCAGCATGATGAGCATCGTTCCCAGGGCGTAGAGTATGGACACTGCCAGATAGCCCCGAATCAGGCCGCCGAAAATGCGGCCCATACGCCGGATGACGAAAACCGCTTCTTCGTAATACTCGCTGGGGATCAGGTTGGGGCTTTGGCTCACGATCCTTTCCCCGTCCAGGGCCATGTAAAAGCTGAGCGCCAGGATGAGGAGGACATTAACCACCGCGGAGGCTACCCCGGTGGCGATCTTCAACGCATTCTGGATGATGGTCGTGCCCAGGCTTTCCGCCCGTGCGGTCAACTCCTCGGGACGATAGATGGTCGTCAGATTGACATCGACGTTGTGCCTGGTCAACTCCTTTTGCAGGGCCTCCACCAAGTCGGGAAGGCGGGCGATGTACTGGGGCAGATTGGCTCCCAACTGAGATGACTGGGTCACGATCACAGGGATCAAAAGAACGCCTGTCAGGAGAATTATCACCAGCAAGCCCAGGTAAACGACCGCTACCGCCACCCCGTGGGGCAGGTGAATACCTTCCAGCAGGTCGGCTATATCCTTCCGCCACCGATGCCGCACCAGCGTTATCAAGAAGTGAGGAATAGGGTGCGCTCTGAGCCATTCGACCAGAGGATGCAGGATGAAAGTGACCAATAAGGCCAGGGTGAAAAGCAAAATAATATCCTGGAGAGTGCCGATCAATTGCCAGGCTTTTTCCAGAAGATAAATAGAAGCGATGACTACCAGCAAGATGATCAGCACTCTGGTCCAACGATCGCGTTCTGTCACAGCTTACCTCCCACAGAGGTTTTGTATTTGGGTTTCAAGTTATATTTTACCTCACGTGGCTTATTTTTGCAACCGCCCGCTTGAGACTGTGTTTTATTGGCGTACAGGTTGCCCCTCTACGATGCGGTAGAGGTAAAGCGCCGGGTCGATCAGACTGCCGCAGGCATCGAAGGCAATGGGCCCCAGCAGGCCGCGATAATCTTTGGTGGCGGCCACGGCGGCCACCACCGCCCGGCGGTCGGGACGCCCCCTTATCCGCGCCAGGGCTTCCAGGAGAACGTGGGCCGCATCGTAGGCCGCCAGGGCGTAAGGGCCAGGCGGACGACCAGCCAGAGCTTGATAGGCGTCCCCAAAAGCCTGCTCCTCCTCCCAGGGGGGCGTGGCGGAAAGGTAATACGTCCCCTCCACCGCTTCTCCTCCTAGCGGGACGAACTGCGGATCGCTGAACTCGCTGCCCCCCATGAAGGCGGTCGATAGTCCGGCCTGCCGTAGGCGCTTCACCACCTGGGCTCCTTCCAGGGCGCTGCCGCTGAAGAAAATCAGGTCAGGGTCGGCCTCCACCACTGTGGTCAGCCACCCCTGTGGCCCGGCCTGGGCGTCTAATACGACCTTCCCGCCGGACTCTTCAGCGGCGGTGATGAAAGCTTCGGCCAGGTGATCGTCACCGCGCAGAACGGCCAGACGGTGCGCCCCCAGTGCGGTCAGAGCGTGGTAGGCGGCCTCTCTACCCAGAAGACGGTGGTCGGGATACAGGCGGAAAACTTCGGGGTAATCCACCCTGACCGAGGCCGTCGGAGAGATGAGAGCCAGTCCAGCCCGATGGTACTCGTCTCCCACGGCTGCGGCGGTGGCGCTGGAAAAATAGCCGATGACTCCCATCACGTTGGGATCGACGATCATCTCCCGCGCCCGCTGGATGGCTTCCTGGGAGTCATCGTTATCGTTTAGGGCCACCAATTCCACCAGGTAACCGTTCACTCCCCCGCCCTGGTTGTGTTCGCGGATGGCTAGCTTGACGGCGTACAGGACTTCGTAGCCTACAGGCCGCTTCAGGCCCTCGAAAGGAGCCACCAGGCCGATTTTGAGCAGGGGTTTGGTCGCTGCCACCGTGCAACCACTGACGCTTAAGGTGAGCACTAACAGACTTAGAAAAAATCGCTTCACGTTGACATGCCCCTCGGTAAATACTACAGTCTATTATATCACAGGCGTCCACCGTTGTCACCTTGTTCACACGGGCAGTTTTGCCTTGTCAATCGACCTGGAAATCTATCTGGTTTGCCTTTTTGGTCAGTGTTTGTTATAATGTGGGCCGAATTCGTGGATGAAGGAGGTGAGGTCGGTGGAGGATGATTTTCGCTGGCTCAGTTGGGCCATGAAAATGGGCTGGATGATCGTCTTCGCCATTCTCATCCCTCTGGGGGCCGGTTTATGGCTGGATAATAAATTGGGCACCTCACCTCTTTGTATTCTGGTGGGGATGCTTATCGGCATTGTAGCCAGCACCGTAAGCGTCTATCGCATGACCATGGCCGGCTTTTCCGAGTTCGACAAAAAGTCTGAGGGCGATGAACCAGATAGCCCTGAGCAGAATGAAAATTAGGGAAGGAGGGGGAAACGAGTGTCAAAACTTCTCTCGCCAAAGGGGCTGATCTACCTGGTAGCTGTTGTGGTAATCCTTGCTCTTTTCTACTTTTCTGGCCGCATCGCTCCTCCTGAGATCGCGGTCGCCGCGGAGAAGGTTATAGATATTCACCTGTTTGGGGTGAACGTACCTGTAACCAATACCCTGCTTGCCACCTGGGTGACAATGCTCCTTCTTATCGGGGTGTCCTATTTCGTCACCAGGGATATCAGGAAAAAAGACCTGCAAAAGGAACCGGCTGTCGCCCTGGTCCCCGCCAGCCGGTTGCAGTCCCTGGTGGAGATGCTCGTCGAGATGTTCTATGATCTGACCGAGGAGGTGGCCGGGTCCTGGACCCCTCAGTTCTTCCCTATCGTGATGACCATTTTCCTGTTTGTTGTCACCTCCAACTGGCTGGGCGTCCTGCCTTTGTATGGCAGTGTGGGCATTCTGGAACACCCTCATCGCGGCGAAGGATATGTCGTGAACTGGGTGACGGAGGGCCTGGGGGTGCTGACCCCAGAAAAGGTCGCGCCCAGTCAGGAAGAACACAGCGGCCAGGAACCGATCAGCGAAGGCGATTTGGACGCTCCAGAAGGAGACGCGTCCGGCCAGGAAGAACACAGCGGCCAGGCACATGATGAGGGGCAGGGTTACGTATTGGCTCCTTTATTGCGTTCGGCGGCCACCGACCTCAACACCACCCTGGCCCTGGCCCTTATCTCCGTAGTCCTGACCCAGTATTTTGGGATCAAGGCTCTGGGGCCTGGGTATTTCAGCAAGTTCATCAACTTCACCGGCTTCAAACAGAACGCCATGGTCGGGGCCATCGACCTTTTCGTCGGGATTTTGGAAACCATTGGCGAGTTTGCCAAGATTATCTCCTTCTCCTTCCGACTTTTCGGCAACGTCTTCGCTGGCGAGGTGCTGTTAGGCGTCATGGCTTTTCTTATCCCTTACCTGGTTTCTCTACCTTTTTATGGCCTGGAGCTGTTCGTCGGGTTCATCCAGGCCCTGGTGTTCATGATGCTCACCCTGGTGTTTTTCTCTATGGCTACCGTCGGTCACGGCCCTGACGAGCATTAGCCAGGTTGTCAGGTAGCCAGGTGGCTGAGTTCTTGCTTTGCCATTCGTCGTTCGTCAACTATCACCAATAAAACAACAAATTTTAAGGAGGACTAAGTACCAATGACCCCTGAAGCGATGAGAATGTTAGCCCCTGCTATTGCCATCGGCATCGGCGCCATCGGCCCTGGTCTGGGTATCGGGATAATGGCAGCCAAGGCCATGGAAGCTTTGGGCCGCAATCCAGATGCGGCTGGCCCCATCAGAGTGCTGCTCATTCTGGCTATCGCCTTCGCCGAGGCCATTGCCATCTACGCTCTGGTGGTGGCGTTGATCATCATGTTCGTCGTATAGGTGTGTAGTCGACGCTTTACGGGCGTCAGGCATACTCCATTTGCCAGCTATTATAAGGAGGTAGCTCTTGGAAAAGTTAGGCATCAATCTAGGTTTCTTAATCTCCCAGATTGTGAATTTCGGCCTGCTGGCGGTGCTGCTGTACATGTTCCTCTACAAACCCATCCTGAAGATGCTCGATGAGCGCAAAGCCCGCATCCAACAGGGTATGGAGGACGCCCAGGCCGCCGGGCGAAAAGCAGCTCAGGCCGAAGAGGAGTTCGAGCGACGAGTGGCCGAAGCCGACGGGGAGGGTGAGAAGATCATTGCTCAAGCCAACGCGGAGGGCGAAAAAATGCGGGAAGAGATCCTGGCCCAGGCCCACGAGAAGGCCCGTAAACTGCTCGAGGAGGCCAGGGAGGAGATCGCCCACGAGCGCCAGCAGGCCATGGCTGAGCTGAAGGAACAGGTGGCGGATCTGTCCATTCTGATCGCCAAAAAGGTTATCGGCGAAGCTCTGGATGAGAGCGCTCATCGACGCCTGATCAGCGAATTCCTGGCAGAAACGGGAGACCTTAAATGAGCGTTGAACAATTACTCTCAGCAGAGACGCAACTCGCTGGCGAGAGAGACCTGGCGGGCTGGAGCGAGTATCTGTACCTCGTAAGGGAAAGATTGCGCGCCGATCCTGAGTTGAGTGCTGCGCTGCGCGACCCGGCGCTCAGTTTTGAGCAGAAGCAAAAGTTAGTTGAAAAGATCATCCCTGTCGAGGCCGGTCAGGAGGTCCGCAACTTCCTTTTCCTGCTGCTGGAGAAAGGGCAGATGGACCTTTTGGAGGTCGTCACCGAGTTTCAACGCCTGGCCGAGGGCGGCTCCCGGCTGCGAGTGGCCCACGTCACCAGCGCCGTGCCCCTGACCGAGGAAGAACGGGCTACCCTACAGGCCAGGCTGAAGGCCCGTTTTGGCGGCGACCTGGATTTCCGCTTCACGGTCGATCCAGCCGTCCTGGGAGGGGTCATTGTGCGCGTCGGCAATCAGGTTATCGACGGCAGTGTGGCCGGCAAACTTGACGCTCTCAAGGAGAGCCTGCTGGCGGAACGATGAATCAAAACGTGGAAATCAGACAGGACTAGGAGGCATCAATGGCCCTACAGATAGAAGATTTGACCGCGGCCATTAAACGGCAGATCGAGTCTTTTGAAGCGCCTCTGGAAGCGGTTGACGTGGGAACTGTGGTTGAGGTCGGTGATGGCATCGCCCGGGTGGCGGGTCTGGCCGAGGCGATGACCAGCGAGCTGGTGGAGTTTCCGGGCCAGGTCTACGGCATCGTGCTCAACCTGGAGCGAGATAACGTCGGGGTTATCATCATGGGCGACTACACCGAGATCGAGGAGGGCGATATCGTGCAGGGCACGGGCCGCATCGCCTCCGTGCCTGTGGGGGAGGCGCTCGTCGGTCGGGTGGTCAACGCCCTGGGCCAGCCCATCGACGACAAAGGCCCCGTCCGCTCCGACAGGTACCGCCCCGTGGAGCGGATCGCCCCTGGGGTGGTGTTCCGCGATTACGTGAATACCCCCGTGCAGACGGGCATCAAGGCCATTGACTCCATGATCCCCATCGGGCGTGGTCAGCGAGAGCTGATCATCGGCGACCGCCAGACGGGCAAAACGGCGCTGGGCATCGATACCATCATCAACCAGAAGGGCAAGGCCCTGATCTGCATCTACGTGGCTATCGGTCAAAAGTTAGCCAACGTAGCCCAGGTGGTCTCCACCCTGGAGCGGTACGGGGCCATGGAGCACACCATTGTGGTGGCCGCCTCAGCTTCCGAACCGGCGGCCCTGCAATACCTGGCTCCTTACGCCGGCTGTGCGATGGGCGAAGAGTTCATGGAACAGGGCCGGGATGCTTTGATAGTCTACGACGACCTGTCCAAGCACGCCTGGGCCTACCGCCAGGTTTCGCTGCTGCTGCGGCGTCCGCCTGGCCGCGAGGCGTATCCCGGCGACATCTTCTCCCTGCATTCGCGCCTCCTGGAGCGGGCGGCCAAGCTACATCCCGACTACGGCGGCGGCTCTCTGACCGCCCTACCTGTTATCGAAACCCAGGCCGGAGACGTGTCGGCCTACATTCCTACTAACGTTATCTCCATCACCGACGGACAGATTTACCTGGAAAGCGACCTCTTTTACGCCGGCATCCGGCCGGCTCTTAACGTCGGCATCTCCGTCTCGCGGGTGGGCGGCGATGCCCAGACCAGAGCCATGAAACAGGTGGCGGGCAAGCTCAAGCTGGACATGGCCCAGTACTACGAACTGGCGGCCTTCGCCCAATTTGGCTCCGACCTGGACAAGGCCACTCAGGATCAGCTCAATCGTGGTCGGCGCATCACGGAGGTGCTCAAGCAACCTCAGTACCAGCCCATGTCCCTGGAGCATCAGGTCACGATCCTCTTCGCCGTGATCAACGGCTTCCTCGACGACGTGCCCATCGAGCGCATCAAGGCTTTCGAGAGCGCCTTTCTGGACTACATGGATGAAACTCATCCCCATACCGGCCAGGATTTTGTTGATGCTTGGCGCAGAGTTCAGGAGGCCGAAGATGCCTTGAGCTTAGCTAAGAGGACTGGGGAGGCTGAAGAGATCCTGTGGCACCTGGGGGAGAAGGTTGGAGCTGCTCTAGGCCAGGCTAAGGAGGCTGAAGCTGCTCTAAAGTCGGCTATCGAAGATTTTAAGGCTTCGGGAGCGTATTAAGTCCATGGCTGGAAGGTCCGATTCGCTACGTCTGTTGAACGGAGGTAATTGTGGCTACTCTACGCGAGATACGGCGGCGCATCCGCAGCGTTAAAAGCATCTCTCAGGTCACGCGGGCCATGCAGATGGTAGCCTCCTCCAAAATGAGGCGTGCCCAGGATCAGGTATTGGCTACCCGCCCCTATGCGCAAAGGGCCTGGGATATATTGACCCACCTGGCCGCCCAGCGCGCGGCCGGGGAGGAATTGCATCCCCTCCTCCAGCAGCGTCCCATCGAAACTGTAGGATTGGTGCTCATCACCGCCGACAGGGGGTTGTGCGGCGGCTATAATAACAACATCATCCGCACCGCCCTTGATTTCATCCGGGTTCAGGAACGACCGGTTAAGCTGATCACCGTAGGCCGCAAGGGACGTGACCAGATGCTGCGCTACAGGCAGAAGATCATTGCCGACTTCCCCCCTCTGCCGGACTACCCGGAGTTGTTGGACGTTACCCACATTGCCAGGGCCGTTCTGAGCGATTTCAGCAGCGGGGTTCTTGACATAGTGTTTCTGGCCTACACCGATTTTGTCAACGTCCTGGTTCACCGCCCGACGATCAAGGAACTGTTGCCCATCCGTCCCGTGCTGACCGATGACCTGGCCCTGAAGGAGCACGTGGAAGGAGAGAGACCTCCGCTCGTAGGCGAGTATATCTATGAACCTGATCCACGGGCCATTCTGGACATCGTATTGCCCCGTTTCACTGAGCTACAGATCTATCAGGCCATCCTGGAATCCAACGCCAGCGAGCACAGCGCCCGGATGGTAGCCATGCGTAACGCCACCGAAAATGCCCACGATCTTATCGAGGCCCTGACCCTGACCTATAACCGCGCTCGCCAGGAGGCCATTACCAAAGAGATCGTGGACATCGCTGGCGGGGCCGAAGCCCTGGCCCAGGCGCGAGCTATGGCCTACTCGGATTAGGGAGGCGAACGATGAACGCCAAAGATAAAGAGGAATTCAGGGAGCTTTTCCTGGACGCTTTTGAGCCTTTTGCCACGTCCATCCAGCAGAATTTCATTAGCATTGATAAGAGATTAGATAGGCTGGAGCAAGGGCAGATGCGTCTCGAACGACGTATGGACAACATGGATTCGACCATCTCTGAAATTAGGATTGACATTCGGGGGCTGAAAGCGGACGTGGCCTCGTTAAACGAGCGCATGACCTCGCTGGAGAGGCGCATGACCTCGCTGGAGAGGCGGATGGACTCCCTGGAGCAGCGGATGGACTCCCTGGAGCAGCGTATGACTGCTCTTGAGGAGGACATGGCCGAGGTCAAGCAGGACGTGGCTGTGCTCAAGGAAGACATGGCCCTGGTCAAGACCTCGCTGCGTAGGCTGGAGGAGCGCCGTGAGGAGTACGCCAAACGGGAGGAATTGCAGCGAGTGGAAGCCAGGATGGATCGTCTGGAAGGGCGTCTGACAGTCCTGGAAAGTTCATGAGCTGATCAGGAGGATATTGATGACAGAACAGATGGTGGGTGAAGTTGTACAGGTCATCGGGGTGGTAGTCGATATCGAGTTCCCGGCAGGAGGGCTGCCCGATATCTACGACGCCGTGGAGATACCCAGGTCTGACGGGAATCGGCTGGTGGTCGAGGTGCAACAACACCTGGGAGACGACTGTGTGCGCTGCGTGGCTATGGACTCCACCGACGGCCTGAAGCGGGGTATGAAAGCGATCAACACCGGCGGGCCGATCACGGTGCCGG
>DAOULT010000169.1:0-7255 GCA_034417895.1 Anaerolineae bacterium
GCTCCCCGCTCAAAGACGTGGGAGAAACCCTGGAGGTGGCAGGCGCCACGGGCCGAAGTAGCGAACCCCAGCGCCCCGCCGTAGTAAGCCCGACCGTCGTGCATGGGCAGGGCCATGCCCTTGACGTGGGGGGCAAATTCCAGAGCAAGCGGCCCTAGCTTCTCGGCCACAGGACGCAGCCCCTCGCCCAGCAGGTGGGCCAGCTCTCCCCGACGTTCTCCAATGCGCTGCACCAGATCCATGGCTCCTTCGGCGTCGCCCCAGGTGGGGCCTTCATCCAAAAGTCCTCTGTCGCGAGCCTCCATGACGAAAGCCACGACAGAGCCGGTCTCGATGGTATCCAGGCCGTAGCGGTTGCACAGCTCGTTAATCCTGGCGATAGGCTTCAGGTCGTCGATGAGGCACAGCGAGCCGAAGGCCGCCACCGTCTCGTATTCTGGCCCGGCGCTCTCGCTCGTGGCAAAGGGGCCTTCTTTGACCTCGACCACCCGCCCGCAGCCGATAGGACAGCCGCCACAGGCGTAGCGGCCAGTCAGGATGGTGTCCGTCATGCTGGCCCCGGTGAGAGCTTCGGCCCCTTCGGGCCAGGCGCCCAACTGCCAGTTCTTGATGGGCAGCCCGCCCAGGCGCTCAAAGGTGATCAGACCGCCATCGGTGCCGTTCTGGCTCATGCCGGCGGCCCCCTCGCGGATGGTCGGGATCCATTCTTTTGTCGAAGCTTTCAGGGCCTCGTCGTCGTGAACCTGCACCTTACCCGAGCCTTTGGCTACAATGGCCTTGAGCCGCTTGGCCCCCATGACCGCTCCCAGCCCACACCGTCCTGCCGCCCGCCCGTCCTTGCCGCCACACATGATGGCCGCGTAGCGAACCAGCTTTTCCCCGGCCGGCCCGATGCAGATCGTCTGGCCTCCCAGGGCCAGATCGTAAGTGTCCACCCCCCACAGGTCTTGCGCGTCGCGCAGCTCTGCCTTCTCGTCCTCCACCCACAGGTAGACGGGTTTGGCGGCCTGGCCGCTCACCACCACCCCGTCGAAACCGGCCCGTTTCAAGGCGCTGGCCCACCGCCCGCCACAATCGGATTCCCCCCACAAACCCGTCAGCGGGGAACGGGCCGCCGCCGCAAAGCGGTCGGAGGTGGGTACGCGGGTGCCCGCAAAGGGGCCGGTCAAAATAGCCAGCACGTTGTCCGGCCCCAAGGGATCGGTCCTGGCCGTCGTCTCGTCATAGAGAAGACGAACGGCCAACCCCGTTCCGCCAATGTACTGACGCAGCAGGTTCTCGTCCGGTATTTGTTCCGTTATCTTGCCTTCCGTCAAATCGACCCTCAGAATCTTGCCACAGTAACCTTCAGCCATGCTTACCCCCTTTTAATTTTTCCTACAAAATAGAATCTTTTTATGCTATTCGGGCTGGGCTTCCCCTCGTTTAACTGGCGGCTCATAACGCTCGTAGTAGCCCAAAACCCGGTCATCTGCATCGCGCACCGCCCGCATGTAAATGAGGTGATCCTCATTGTCGATGATGAGCCGCTCTTCCTCCCCGGCGTGCATGGCGGCCAGAATTTCAATTATCTTCTGTTGCGATTGCTCATTGTGACAATCCAGCAGCGAGGTGCCGATCAGGTTTTCCCCCTCGCTATAGTAAGCGATAGCGGCTTTGTTCATGTAGCGGATGACGTGCTCCGTGTCCGCGAATAAAAATGGGTCTTTAAGGCTGTCCAGGATGGCAGCCATGAGCGTGGCGTCAACCATCGGGTCTCCTTTCAGGCTTCAGCCGAGAAGCTGGCCGCAGGAGTCAAAGCGCATTTCTTTTGGCTCCCCCACAAGCTCCAAAGAGGGATTCTTCTTCGCTTCGGCCACCAGACCTTCAGAGATGTACAACCTTTCAAGATGCAAAGTGCTCCTGATGCGGGCCATCCGTACCTGGGATAACACGGGGTTGTTGCAGACTTTCAGGGCTATCTCCATAGCCTCCTTATCCGTCTCGGCGATGAGAGGAAGCCTGACGCGCTCCAGGAAAGTGCTGGTGACGGCGTTTTCGTAGGTGGCCTGGTAATCGATCTTGTCCACCAGCCGCCTGGTGACGATATCGGCCAGGCCCACGCCAGCCGCGTTCCCGCAGGAGCTTGCCGTCAGGTCACGGGCGACGATGACCTGGATACGTGGCTTCTCGAACTCCTTCTCGCCACGGATCATCAGGCGGCCAATGACGTTAGTGTCCATGCCCGCCCCGCTTATCTCTTTGCCGATCCAATCCACCACCAGCACGTCCAGCTCTTCGAAGGGCAGGAGGGGCATCAACCGTCTGGCCTCCTGCAAAAGCTCCACCTCTCGTTCCAGGATGTCCTCGGGCTCCACGGCCTCGATTATGGCCGGTTGATGATAGCCATCCTCGACGATCGCTATTCCCAGAGCGATAGGGGCATTGGCAATCACGGCGCGGGCAACCTGGGGAATGAGTTCCCGCAGACCACTGGCCCCACGTTGATGCACCAGGGAAGCCTGTTTGTGTTTCCCCAGACCGATAACCATCATCTTCGTCAGCCCGCTTTCTGTGGCCCCCCGGAAATCGGTGTGAGGTTTTACGCGTCCCACGACGACGATGGCCTGGGCCTGCGCAGCATATTTGTCCAGGAAGACAGGATGGCCGGCCGCGGTCTGAGCTATCTGCACCACCTCCATCGAGGAACGGATCGGCGCTCCCACCGAGGCGGCGGTGACGTTCAGCCCCTCAAGGACCTTTACCTGTCCTTCGGCGGTGGCCCCCCCGTGACTGCCCATAGCCGGCACCAGGAACGGCGACGCCCCCATGGCCCGCAGTTCCTCGACGATGGCTTTCAGGATGTCGTCGATCCTGGTTACCCCCCTGCTGCCGGCGGCGATAGCCACCTCATCGCCGGGGCGGAGGCGAGAGGGCAGGGTGCTTTGGCGAATCTCTTGCCCGATCAGGCGGGGGATATCATTTATCGGCGAACCGGGCAAGCTCTGGCGAATTTCCTGCACGCGAGGCAACATACATCTATCCTTCACTTAGAGATATCTCAACCGCCGGCGATGGGCGGCAAAAGCTCGACCTCACTCCCGGCCAACACCACGTCGTCTCTTCTCAGCATGTGGCCGTTCTGCACCGGGATGACGCGCGCCCACAGCGCCTCTTCGTGGCGGTGGGCCAGCAAGGAGCGGGAAGCAGGATAGCGCTCGGCCAGCAGGGATAGGAGATCGGCCACCTTCAACCCTTCCTCCTCGACGATCAACTCCACCTGCTGCTCTCCGCCGAGCCACCGTCGGCACGATAGAGAAGCCTTAACAGTCACTTTTTGCTTCACGGTCATCTTTCCACTTCAGGCGGGAGGGGTGGGATTCGAACCCACGGTGGAGTCGCCCCCACAACGGTTTTCGAGACCGCCCCGATCGTCCACTCCGGCACCCTCCCGTAGGGTCTCAAAAAAGCCTGCCAGCAGAGCCTCGACCTCCGTCGCCAACACGCCCCGCACCACCTTCACCCGGTGATTCAGGCGCTCGTCCCGCACAAGGTCCAGAACCGAACCGGCGGCCCCGGCCTTGGGGTCGTCCACGGCGTAGACCAGACGGGGGAGTCGAGCCTGCACCATCGCTCCGGCGCACATGGGACACGGTTCCATCGTGCAGTACAGCGTGACCCCCACCAGTCGCCAGCCTGCCAGCACTCTGGCCGCCTCTCGCAGGGCGATCATTTCGGCGTGGGCGGTGGGGTCTTTTAATTCCTCTTTGCGGTTGTGACCCCGGGCGATGATCCGCCCCTCAAGCACCGCCACCGCTCCGACCGGCACCTCGCCCTTTTCGCCGGCCCGCCGGGCTTCAGACAAAGCCTCCTGCATGAAGCTTTCGTCGTCCATTTCCATCAATCTTATACTCTGTTTCCGGGGGAAATTATAACACACTCCCCTCAAAGAAGCAACCGCGGTCAGCGGATTCCGATTGTACTGCTGAAAACAAAAGCCCCCGTCCTTAGCGGCGGAGGCTTCATCTTCGATGCTACTAAGACCCTGAGGGTTTTTGGAAACCCTCAGGGTCTCCTCAGTTTTCATTCTCTCAGAAGCTCCTCGAACTTCTCTCGGTCTACCTCTGCCTGTCGTAGAATATTCAGCAAGGTACCTGGGGGGATGATTCGGCGGCCATGATAGGCGACCGTAACCCGTTTTCCACTTTGAGGATGGTGGTAGAGGCGATGGCTGCCTCTGCTACGAGTAAGCACGAAACCAAGCTTCCTCAGAATCCGCTCTACTTCCCGTGCCGATACTCGTGGCAGGCGAGGCATCAGACTGTGACCTCAACCTGTTCTAACAGCTCTTCCGGTATAGGTTCCCCTGCGGCCATCAGGTCTTCAAGATATAGTTCTATGGCCTCTTTAATATTTTGTAGAGCTTCCCCACGGCTGGCTCCATAACTGAAACAACCGGGCAGGGCGGGAACGGAAACGTTATAATAGCCTACAAAATCCGGGTCTGTCTCAGGCTGAAGAATAATCGTATATCTTAATTTGTTGACCATGTTCTGCCCCTGTATCAGAGAGAGGGGAGAGAAGAGAAACACCCCTCTCCCCCTCTATCTCGTCCGTTTCAGTCTCCCGAAGGAGATTAGATGCCTTGCTACTCTGATAGCCGAGAAGATAGGACGGAGCACACCGCCAGGGATTGTTCTGGCGGTGCTCAAAGTGGTTCTGCAAGCGCGGCTGAATGGCACTCAGTCCGTGATCACCTAGAGACAGAACCACCTGTGGGTGGTAGGAGAGATGGGCTAGCGTCTGAGCTGCTGAATGATTTCGCTTGTTAAGCGGATACGCTCGTCGGCAAGTTTCCACAGTTCGTTACTAACGTGCTGACCATGAAAGAGCCAGGCAGATACTCCCTCATCACATGCTACCTTGATAGCAGGGACAAAATCAGCATCGCCGGCTACAATAGCTACATGGGTTATTTGCCCTTTTGTGCTGAGGCGAACTAGGTCTATGCTGAGGAGAGTGTCGATTCCTTTCTGCCTGTATAGGTCGGGGCCATGCTTGACCAGGCGGCCAAGGCGCACCTCAAACCGGGGCAGGCAGCGGAGCGCGTCTACAAACCTCTGTTTTCTCTCAAACCGTTTGGACTCTTCAGGGGTAGGGGGATCGCCCTTGTAGGGCAGGCAATGGTAGCAATAAGTACGGAGGATATCGGCCTCTTTATGGATACAGTTGGCGATATGATCAGCAAGTTTTTGGTAGTCAATACGTGCCTCGTTGAACTCATGGCGGAGCACCTTTGCGAGGTAGCCACCGTCTATGAAAATTGCCACGCGCCACATCTCCCCTCCTTTGGCTCAAAAACAAAGGGCCAACTATGAGAGTCGGCCCCTATGTTAAATATAGTGCCCGACATCTCCAGTATCCAATCGTGGGGGCTTTTACTAAAAGCCCTACGCGGCGCCGGGGTTTCGGCGCCTCTCAGGCTGGCCCGCTGAACACTCGACGAAATGCCGGGGTCGATAGTAACTATAGTATAGCATAGATTCTTTGCTTTGTCAAGAGCCAATTTGCACTTCTGTACAGATCTACTGCGGTGGATGCTCTTCCAGGAATCTGATGACATGGTGTATGAGCCTATGTAACTCGTCGGCCTTGTTATCCCTGGAGGCACAGACATAGCTGGCGAGACAACCAAAGCCTATCTTCTCACCTACAAGACTCTCACACGCGCTTAGGAGCTCTACCCATCTTTCTATTGAGGCTTTCTTATAGAGACGGTTGTAGTCCACCTTATCCACGAAGGAGCGCAGCACACCCAATGTATACTGGCGTTGCTCCTCCCTGGTGTAGTGTTTGCCAGCTCTATAGGATGTTGGGTATGCCTTAATGAGTGCTACCTCTAAGTCAAAATCTTCCAGGGACAGAAATCCGACTTTCTCCTGTAACCTGCTATCCAACATATCGTCCTCCTGCTTTTACCAAGTATACCACGTGAAGTTTTCAGTCTCCCGAAGGAGATTAGATGCCTTGCTACGTGTCTATGCCTGCTGGCTCCTCCGACAAAAGCAAATGTTTCAGTCTCCCGAAGGAGATTAGATGCCTTGCTACTCGTCTGTGCTCTAGCTCTAAAGCGGGGGGATGACAAGGTTTCAGTCTCCCGAAGGAGATTAGATGCCTTGCTACCTCAATAGCAGGGAAGATTACTCTGACCACCAGATAGTTTCAGTCTCCCGAAGGAGATTAGATGCCTTGCTACTGCTCTCCGAAAATGTCTCCTTCGATCTCGTTGAGTTTCAGTCTCCCGAAGGAGATTAGATGCCTTGCTACATTCCCACGTCGCGGGCGGGCACACGCCGAGTTATAAAGTTTCAGTCTCCCGAAGGAGATTAGATGCCTTGCTACGCACACTCCGTGTCTGGCTTCCGAATGCCAGCCAGTAAGTTTCAGTCTCCCGAAGGAGATTAGATGCCTTGCTACGAATGGCAGGAGGAGGAGGAAGCCCGTCAAGCTTAATGTTTCAGTCTCCCGAAGGAGATTAGATGCCTTGCTACCGCTGACAGTCTTAGCGAATTAATGAGAGAAAGATGAAGTTTCAGTCTCCCGAAGGAGATTAGATGCCTTGCTACCTCCAATCGAGCATTTTGATCCAGACTGGAAGACGTTCGTTTCAGTCTCCCGAAGGAGATTAGATGCCTTGCTACGAGGTAGAGTCAAGAGAGAACATTAAAAAAGAAAGCAGTTTCAGTCTCCCGAAGGAGATTAGATGCCTTGCTACCCTAGAAAAAGAATACCGCCTCCTGATGCTTTATCGAGTTTCAGTCTCCCGAAGGAGATTAGATGCCTTGCTACCGTGTCCCGCGATGGTGATGAGAATGCCTTTGTCGTTCGTTTCAGTCTCCCGAAGGAGATTAGATGCCTTGCTACTTAGTTATCATGCAAAAATGGAAAGTAAGAGAAGAGGGTTTCAGTCTCCCGAAGGAGATTAGATGCCTTGCTACGATGCTGAATTCGCTGAGGCCCAGACGGTGAGCCACGTTGTTTCAGTCTCCCGAAGGAGATTAGATGCCTTGCTACTTTTTCTCCTCCTTTGTGTTGGCGGTGGTCGGGTTTCGTTTCAGTCTCCCGAAGGAGATTAGATGCCTTGCTACGAAAATCTCTGCACCAACAGAACACGGCGCGAAATCGGTTTCAGTCTCCCGAAGGAGATTAGATGCCTTGCTACCACCCTGTCCGGCCCCGGCCCCGATATGAGCGCCAAGTTTCAGTCTCCCGAAGG
>DAOULT010000170.1:0-15071 GCA_034417895.1 Anaerolineae bacterium
TTAAGTTGACTGTGGGAGGTTTCGGACCCGGCATGAGATTCACCTCTGCATTTATAGGATGGGCCTATCTTAATTGGTTTTGCCCCTTATGTCAAACCGAAGAACCATTTACGCCCCAATGCACTAGTACCAGGCCCCTGATGCGGTATTGTGGAGGGCGTCCGCAGGACTTGCAAAAAAGAGAGTTTCCATTATAATGTAAAAGTGCTCCAGGACGAGCCAGTGAGGAGCATCTCAGGGCAAAGTGACCCAAAAACCAGAAAGACCTGGAGGTGGAAATTGTATGCTTTGATATTAGCCGGTGGGATCGGCAGTCGGCTCTGGCCGCGTAGCCGACAGAATATGCCCAAACAACTTCTGGACATTGTGGCTAAGAACACCATGTTGCAGGAGACTTTTGTCCGCATCAGTCCCTTGATTCCGGCTGAAAATGTCTTCGTCGTGACCAACGATACCTATGCGCCTATCGTCCGCGACCAGATCCCGGTTCTGCCCAAAGCTAACGTTATCAACGAGCCGGCGGGACACGGTACGGCTCCTTGCATTGGGCTTTCGGCCCTTTATCTCAAGCGACTGGCTCCCGAGGAGGTAATGGCTTCCCTGCACGCCGACCATCTGATTGAGGATGCGCCGGCCTTTCGTCGTGCTTTGCAGGCGGCGGCCAAAGTGGCCGAGGATGGCTATCTGGTCACTCTGGGCATCGAGCCTGACCAGCCTGATATCAGCTATGGTTATATCCAGCGTGGAGAACCGCTGACCACGGTGGACGATCATCAGGTCTACCGCGTCAAGAAGTTTACAGAGAAGCCCGATGAGGCTACGGCCCAGAAGTTCCTGGAAAGTGGACAGTATTACTGGAACAGCGGCATCTTTGTCTGGAAGATATCGGTTATCCTGCGGGAGATAGAGCTACACCTGCCCCATCTCTACGAGAAGCTGATGATCATTGATCGGGCTATCGGGACTCCGGCAGAGCGTCAGGGGCTTGAGGAGATATGGGAGACGGTCGAGAACGAGACCATCGATGAGGGTATCATGGAGAGGGCCGAGAGAGTGGCCGTCATCCCCATAGATATCGGCTGGAGCGACGTGGGCAGTTGGGCCACCCTGACCGACATCCTGCCCCGCGACCGGGAGGACAACGTGGTGGTGGGCGGTGAACACATCGGCGTGGATACCACCGGCTCTCTGCTCTATGGGACCGAGCGTCTCATTGCCACCGTGGGTCTCAAGGATATGATCGTGGTCGATACCGAGGACGTGGTGCTGGTCTGTCCCAAAGACCGTGCCCAGGACGTGAAAGACCTGGTTACCAAACTGAGGAATGTGAACAAGGACGAGTATTTGTGATAGAGTACGCTCACCGTTTCCGTTTGCGGCCCGTAATCCTGACGGTCGAAGGCCAATCCCATAAAGAAATCCGCCAGCGTCTATGGGAGCGCATCTTTCAAGATGAAAAAGTTGAAGTTTTGAGGAAGGAATAATGTCTGACGAAACCATCGTGGCCTATTGTTTCAAATGTCGCCAAAAACAGGAGATGAAAGAACCACAGGCGGTTTACACTAAATCGGGCAAGCCCGGCACACGGGGCGTCTGTCCTGTATGCGGGGCCAACATGTTCCGCATGGGTAAAACCGAGGCCCACCAGAACGTACCCGGCCCCAGGCCCAAACCCAGGAAAGGCAAGCTGGTCATCGTCGAGTCGCCAGCCAAGGCCCGCACGGTGGGCCGCTTCCTGGGCAAAGATTACAAGGTTAAAGCCTCGATAGGACACGTGCGCGATCTGCTCCGTTCGCAGCTTTCCGTTGATGTGGACGACGATTTTAAGCCCCGCTATCGGGTACCCAACGAGAAACGAGAGGTGGTTAAGGAGCTAAAGAAAGTGGTCGGGGAGGCGGCTGAGATCTACCTGGCTACCGACCCCGACCGCGAAGGCGAGGCTATTGCCTGGCACCTCATGGCCGCAGCCGAGATCGAAAAAGAGCGCACCCAGCGGGTGGTCTTCCACGAGATCACCGAGCAGGCCATCGCCGAGGCTTTTGCCCACTCCCGAGACATCGATATGCACCTGGTCAACGCCCAGCAGGCGCGCCGCATTCTGGATCGTCTGGTGGGCTATAAGATCAGCCCTCTGCTGTGGGAAAGAGTGCGGGGCCGTCTTTCGGCTGGCCGGGTGCAATCGGTGGCCGTGCGTCTCATCGTCGAGCGGGAGCGGGAGATACAGGCTTTTGTGCCGGTGGAGTACTGGAGCATCGAAGCCGAGCTGGCTAAACAGGAAGCAGAAGGAAAACGGAAACCCAAAAAAAGGCAGAGCTTCATTGCCAAGCTACACCGCATCCGTGGGGAGAAGGTGGACCTCAAAAACGAGGAGGATACTCACCGCATCGTCGAGGAACTGGAGACGGCCACCTACGTCGTGGCCGACGTCAAGCGGGGGACGCGGAAACGCCGCCCCTCCCCTCCCTACATCACCAGCACCATGCAGCAGGAGGCTTCCCGCCGTCTGGGATTCACCGCCCGACGGACGATGGCCGTGGCTCAGCAGCTCTACGAAGGTGTCGAAATCGGAGAACAAGGCGCGGTGGGTCTCATCACCTACATGCGCACCGATTCGGTCAACGTGGCCGAAGTAGCCCAGAAAGAAGCCCGTTCTTTCATCGCCGAGCAGTACGGGGAAAAGTTCCTGCCCCCCAAGCCCCCTGTTTACAAGACCAGGGCCAAAAAGGCCCAGGAAGCTCACGAAGCCATCCGCCCTACTTCGGTGCGCCGCCAGCCAAAAGCCATCAGGCAATACCTCAGCCGCGATCAGTATCGCCTCTACAACCTCATCTGGAAACGTTTCGTAGCCAGCCAGATGGCACCTGCTATCTTCGATACCATCTCAGTCAGTATCGAAGCCGGTCAGCCCGAAAATGGTAAGCGTCCCTATTTGTTCCGGGCTTCTGGCATGTCGCTGAAGTTCCCCGGCTTCCTGGCCGTCTACGAGGAGGCCAAAGACGAAAAGGCCGAAGATAAGGCCGAGAGCATACCTCCCCTGGAGAAGGGCGAGCTCCTGGACTTGTTACGGCTCCTGCCCGAACAACACTTTACCCAGCCGCCGCCGCGCTACACCGAGGCCACCCTGGTCCGCACTCTGGAGGAGTACGGTATCGGCCGGCCCAGCACCTACGCGCCCATTATCTCCACCATCCAGAACCGGGGTTACGTGGAAAGGACGAACAGGCACCTGTCGCCCACCGAGATCGGGTTCATCGTCAACGATCTGCTGGTCAGGCACTTTCCCGACGTTGTGGACGTAGGCTTCACGGCCAGGATGGAGGATGACCTGGACCTCATTGCCTCCGGGGGACGAGAGTGGGTGCCGGTGCTCAGAGAGTTCTACGGCCCCTTTGAACAGGCTTTCAAACTGGCCGAGCAGAGCATGGAAAAGCTCGATCTCGACAACCAGCCGACGGGCGAGGTTTGCGAGCAGTGCGGCCATCCTATGGTCATGAAATGGGGTCGTTATGGCCGCTTCATCGCTTGCAGCAACTATCCTGCCTGCCGCAACACCAAATCCTACTTGGTCAAAATCGGGGTGAAATGCCCGGAGTGTGGCGGCGAACTGGTGGAACGCAAAACCAGACGCCGACGCACCTTTTACGGCTGCGAAAACTACCCGGAATGTGAATTTTCGACCTGGAACCAACCTCTGCCTCAGCCCTGCCCGGAATGCGGCGGCCTTTTGACCGTAGCCAACAAGCAGGAGGCTAAGTGCCTGCGGTGTGAGGAGCTGTGGGAACTGGAAAAACTGGAGAAGTTGCAGCCCGCGGCCGAAGCTGTGTCGGTTTGAAATCTGTGAGGGCACGAGATTCACTTTCAGGGAGGACTCAACTTGATAGAAGACAGACTGCGCAAACTGCGCCAGATTTTGGTAGAAGAGGAGCTGGACGCCCTGCTGGTTGCTCAGCCGGAGAATTTACATTATCTCAGCGGCTTCAGTGGCTCAGGAGCGCTCCTGATCACGGCTGAGTTGGCTGTTCTGGCTACCAGCTTCATTTATCTTGAGCAGGCTAAAGAAGAGGCTCCGTTCTTAGAATTGGTCAAGATCGAGGAAACCTTCGACAAGCTGCTGCCTGAACTGGCGGCCAGGGTGGAGGGTCAGCGGCTTGGGTTCGAGAGCGCCTATCTGAGCGTGGCCCAACACCGCAAATGGCTGGAAGCTCTGGAGGGGGCAGAGGAAGATCGTGAACTGCTGCCCACCGAGGGGCTGGTGGAGAAACTGCGAGCCGTCAAGGACGCCCACGAACTGGAGGCCATCAGGCAGGCGGGGCTGCTGGCCGACGCCGCTTTGGCCCACATCGTGGATGTCATCCAGGTGGGGATGACGGAGAAAGAGGTGGCCTGGGAGTTAGAGGTCTTCCTGCACACCCATGGCGCCGAAAAGGTGGCTTTCGACCTGATCGTCGGGGCCGGGCCGAACGGGGCCAAACCCCACGCTTCGGCCACGGAGCAGAGGATAAAGGCCGGCGAACCCATTATCATCGACCTGGGGGCTTTGCTCAACGGTTACAACTCGGACCTGACCCGCACCCTGTGCCTGGGAAAGCCGGACGATCGTTTTTGGGAAATTTACGACCTGGTTTTGAAGGCTCAGACGGAGGCCGAAGCCGGCCTGAAAGCCGGTTTGGGAGGCAAAGAGGCCGACCAGATAGCGCGCCACGTCATCGAAGAGGCGGGCTACGAGCTGGGCCATGGCCTGGGGCACGGCGTGGGGCTGGCCGTGCACGAGTCACCCACTCTCAGCCGCTTATCGGAGGATACTTTAGAGGCGGGCATGGTGGTCACCGTGGAGCCGGGCATCTATCTGCCCGATTGGGGTGGGGTGCGCCTTGAGGATATGGTCGTCGTCGGGGAAGAGGGGGTGGAGGTCTTATCCCAGGCCAGCAAAGACCCCCTGGTGGATGGCTGACCCTCGCCCTTTGCTTTTTATCGAAATGGTTGTATAATAGACAATAATTACTACCTGAAGAACACAGAGGACGGGACAATAACGGATTATTGCATCCTGATGTTGTAATCTGTTTCTTTGCCTGCGATCTCTGTTTTAGAAGGTCGGAAGCTCTGGTAGACTTCTGAAGCAATTTATGGTATAATTACCAGTATAGAGGCGGCAGACGCAGGTTCGTTTCATGACCATCGGGGGTATCTCCTCGACTATACAGATAAGTGAGGTGTGATAAGATGAGCATGATCACAGAAGTCCTCAGGAGCGTGATCAAAAGCAAACCCATCCTCGTAACTCTGGTGCTATCCTTCGTGGCCTGTCTTCTCGGTTGGTGGCTGATGGGTTACGTCATCTGGCCGGTGCAGTACGTAGGCGAGTCTTACCCTAACGAATTGGTGCCGAAGGACAGGGATGAGTACCTGACCATGATAGCCGATTCGTATGCCATCAACGGCGATATAGCCCTGGCTAAGGCCCGTTTGATTTACTGGCCGCCGAAGGAGCAGAGTAACCTGTTGACCGACCTGCGCGAGCGCTATAAACAGGCGGGCCGCCTGGAGGAGGCCAAAAAGCTGGAAAAGCTGCAAGCCGATCTGGAAGTGGAGCCTGTGGAGACTGGGGTCGCTGTCGGGCCGACGGAGGCCGTCACCACTCTGTCCCCGTCGGAAGCGGCCCCCGCCACGCCGGTCATCACTGGCCGGCCACAATCTTCCCTGTTAGCGCGTTTGCCGCTCATATGTGGGGTTGTGGTTCTGGTGATCTTGATCATCGCTGGTGCCGGTTTGGGCTTTTCTATGATAAGACGACGACAGGCCGCCGAACCGGGCCGGGCCGCCGCTCCTGAAGCCCGTCGTCAGGTCACCTACTGGGAGGCAGGCGCTCAACCCCCGCTGGGCAGTTTCATCACCACCTACATGCTGGGCGATGACCATTACGACGAGTCTTTCAGCATTGAGACCCCGATGGGTGAGTTTTTAGGCGAGTGTGGGGTCGGCATCTCAGAGACCATCGGCATGGGCAGCCCGGATAAAGTGACGGCTTTCGAGGTCTGGCTTTTCGACAAAAGCGACATCCGCACTGTGACCAAGGTGCTGATGAGCGAACATGCTTATCACGACGACGCCCTGCGCGCCAAACTGGCCTCCAAGGGCGAGGCTGTGCTGGCCGCGCTCGGTCAGGTGATCACTCTGGAAACGGCGGCTTTGCTGGTCAAGGCGGAGGTGACGGAGATGGTCTATGGCAGCGACGATCTGCCTCCTCAAAGTCACTTCGCCAAACTGACCGTCGAATTGGTAGCGACCGCCAAAAGCCCAGGGGGAGCGGAAGAGGGCGAAGCTCCCTGACCCAAGCGGTTGTGGCGAACGAGCAGGATACCGGAGGCAAATGTGGGTATCCTGCTTTTTTCATTACACTTTTATTACACTCTGACAGAGGGGTCGAACAGCTTTTGGTATTCTTCCAGAGCGTAGCGGTCGGTCATCCCGGCGATGTAATCGCAGATAACACGATGCACCGTGTCCTCCCGCGACCTTCGTTGGGTCGAATCTGGCAACTGGGCCGGTTCTGCCAGATAGGCCCGGAAAAGCTCGGTGATGCACCTTTTGGCTTTGGCGCTCATCCGCACCAGACGGTAATGAAGGTAGAAATGGGCCATCAGGAAGTCCTTAAGCTCGCGGTTTTTGGCCCTCATTTCCGCCGAGAAGTCCACCACGTTAAACGGCAGGTTTCTGACCTCTTCAGCGGAACGAGGAGCCTCCTTCTCCAGACGGCGATGGGTTTCGTTGATCACGTCGGTGACCATGACGTCGATCAGACGGCGGATGAGGCAATGTCTGGTCATGTCCGATAGCTCCTGACCATCCTGGCCGCTGGCCGCCAGGGCTTCCTCCCAGAGCGCAGGCCCCTGTACATCGCCGGGTTTAAGCAACCCGGCTCTCAGGCCATCGTCCAGATCGTGGCTATTGTAAGCTATTTCGTCGGCGACGTTGACGATCTGGCCTTCGATGGTGGCCGCTTTTTCAGGCTCGTAGCCTCCGCCCAGACCTTTATCGTACTCAGTTTTGTGTTTGATGATGCCTTCGCGCACCTCCCAGGTCAGGTTGAGGCCCCGGAAATTGGGGTACCGATTCTCCAATTTCTCCACGATGCGCAAACTCTGATGGTTGTGATCGAAACCGCCGTGCTCTTCCATCAACTGGTGAAGGGCGTCCTCCCCGGAGTGCCCAAAAGGGGTATGGCCCAGGTCGTGAGCCAGGCCGATGGCTTCCACCAGGTCTTCGTTGACTCTCAGAGCACGGGCCAGGGTGCGCCCTATCTGAGACACTTCGATAGTGTGGGTCAGACGAGTGCGGTAATAGTCACCCTCGTAGTTGACGAAAACCTGGGTCTTGTACTCCAACCGACGAAAGGCGGTAGTATGGACGATGCGGTCTCTATCCCGTTGAAAGGCCGAGCGATAGGGGTGTTCCTTTTCGGGGTGAGCGCGCCCCTGTGAGTCGCGGCTCTTCATGGCGTAGGGCGCCAATCTCTCCGCTTCGATGGCTTCAAGCTCCTCTCGATTCAAGATCATGCCTGTCCCTCCTGAAATCGCTGCTGACAAATCAGGTCGTTGTACTACTTTTATTTATTATACCACTTATAGCCGCAAAGATCACGACAGGCGCACAGAGAGGGCTGGCGGCGACCCAATGCCAGCAACAATCTGGGCCACCTGGTTTTTTGTGGGCGGCATTGACAAAGAAAGGGAAATATGATATACTGACAGGTGTTGAAAACGTTTGCAGTCGTTGCTCCCCACAGTTATAACGGGTGGGAGAGCGGAGGATAAAACGCCAAAAATATTAGCAGATAAGGAGAGCAGGATGATGAATCAAGAACAACTAATTCAGATGGCTTTGGAGCAGGGCGACGGAGTATTACGCCTGGCTCCGGCCTGGGTACCCCGCGACTTTTGCATCCCTGGTCAGCGACTGAAGTTGCACCCGGACGACTACTATTCGTTCGGAGCGCATCGGGGCGGGATCGACGAACGGTGGTTTGCTTCCACCACCAGGGCTGATAACGGGCCTTTGACCACTCCCGATGAGGGCTTGAGCTACATCGTCTTTAAGGACGGTGGGGAAATCAAGAAGGTGTTGCTCAGGGATGCCGTTGAGAGCGCGGGCCGGAAAATCATCGGCGCACGGATCATGGACGAGTACGGTCGCTGGCCGGTGTACTCCAAGTTCTTCGACAACAAAGGGGCCTTGCCTCATCACCTTCACCAGCGGGAGGAACATGCCAAAGCCACCGGACAACTGCCCAAGCCCGAAGCCTACTATTTCCCCATACAGTTGAACAACTATGGGGCGGATTTTCCTTTCACCTTCTTCGGCTTGCAGCCCGGCACGACGCAGGAGCAGGTGATGCAGTGTCTTCGCGATTGGGACAAAGGCGATAACAAGATCACCAACCTGTCGGCGGCCTACAGGCTGGAGCCGGGTACCGGGTGGGACGTTCCTGCTGGCGTTTTGCACGCCCCAGGCAGCCTGTGCACCTACGAGCCGCAGAAGGCCAGCGATGTGTTCGCCATGTTTCAGTCGCTCGTCGGCGACCAGCCTGTGCCGTGGGAGTTGCTGGCCAAGGATGTGCCGGAGGACAAGAAACATGACCTGGAATATATCGTGTCGCTGATAGACTGGGATTTGAACATGGACCCGGAGTTCTACAAGAATCGCTTCATGCGCCCCAGGCCGGTGCGAGCGGTCGAGGAGATGGAAGCAGAGGGCTATATCGAGAACTGGATCGCCTATCGCAGCCCCGAGTTTAGCGCCAAAGAGCTGACCGTGCTGCCCGGTCGGACGGCGACCATCAAGGATGCGGCCTGCTACGGCTTTATCCTGGTGCAAGGGCACGGCACTTTTGGGAAGTGGCAGATAGATACCCCGACCTTGATTCGCTTTGGGCAACTGACCAGCGATGAGTTCTTTGTCACCGAGAAAGCGGCGCAGCAGGGAGTGGTCATCACCAATCCGAGCGAGACCGATCCTATCGTGATGCTCAAGCACTTTGGGCCTGGGAATCCGGACCTGAAGCTGTAGGCCCACGATCAGGGGGGCAAATTGGCGGCCCCGCTTCGAGCCGCAGAGGACGTAGAAGCCTGGGAGAAAGACGGCCAGGGGGCTGGCGCCACCAAAGGGCCAGGCCCCTGACCGAGAAGGCAGGGAAAGAGGTTTTTGCCTGCGGGTAAATCCGTGTGGCGCACTATTGACACAAGAAGGGAAATGTGATATACTGAGAGGTGTTGAAAACGTTTGCAGCCTTTGCCCGCCAGTCTTCAGGTGGAACGGAGGATAAAACGCTTGGGAATTTCCATAAAAGATGTGGCCCAGGAAGCCGGGGTTTCGATCAGCACCGTATCCAGAGTACTGTCCGGGGGAGCGCCTGTCAGTGAGGAGATGAGGGAGAAGGTGCTCCAGGCAGTGAATAAGCTCAATTATAAGCCCAACCTGGTAGCCAGGGCCCTTAAGAGGAGACAAACCCGCACCCTCGGCCTGGTGGTGCCCGAGCTTATCAACCCCGTCTTCGCCGTCATAGCGGACGCCACGGAAAAAGCGGCCCGCGAGGTGGGCTACAACCTCATCCTGTGCAACACTCGGGAGAATGAAGAGTGGGAAGCGATCTACGTGGACTCCATGTTGCAGAGGTGGATAGCCGGGCTTATCTTCTTGCAGGTCATCAACGAAAGCGTGGCTCTGGAGCCTTTCTTCAAATATGATTTGCCCATCGTAGTGATAGATAGATGTACCCAATTCAAGCAAGTCCCTTTTGTCGGGGTGGATAATCTAGGGGCTGGCTACGATGCTACCAGACACCTCATCGAGCTAGGCCATACCCGGATCGCCCACATCGGCGGCCCGATGGGGTTGCAACTTTCCCAGGAGCGTCTGGCAGGTTATCGCCAGGCTCTCGCCGAAGCCGGTCTGCCTTTCGATCCCCACCTGGTGGTGGAAGGCGATTTCTACCTGAAGGGAGGAGCCAAATGCACTTACGAGCTTCTGAGCACAGCTCCCGACCTGACGGCCATCTTCAGCTCCAACGACCTCATGGCCCTGGGCGTCATGCAGGCCCTTCGCGAAAGTGGGCGTCAGGTGCCAGGCGACATGTCCATCGTGGGCATGGATAACATCTTTGTAACTACGGTGGTCGATCCCCCTCTGACCACGGTGGCTCAACCTCTGGCCCGCATGGCTGAAGAGGCGGTTCGCCTGGTGCTGAAAAAGATAAGAGGGGAACCTCTGGAAAGCAAAGAGGTGATTTTACCCTGCACTCTCATTGTCAGGGGGACGACTGCGCCCCCCAGAAACAACCTTGACTCAGGTGGCTGAGGGTGAGACTCATTCGTCGTTTATCTGTGTTCCGATTTAAGATCAAGGAAGCCGGGAGGGGAACGTGTCTGATATACTGTTGAGAATGGCCGGGGTCAGTAAAAGCTTCCCCGGGGTGAAGGCCCTGGATGACGTGCATCTGGAAGTGCGCGCCGGGGAAATCCTGGGCCTGGTAGGCGAGAACGGGGCCGGTAAGTCCACCCTGATGAAAATCCTGTCCGGCGTCTACACCATGGATGACGGTAAGCTCTTTCTGGAGGGCAAAGGGGTCACTATCACCGACCCGCACCAGGCCCAGCGGTTGGGGATTACCATCATCTATCAGGAATTTAACCTGATGCCTAACCTGACGGTGGCGGAAAACGTGTTTATCGGCCGCGAGCCAAATACAGCCGGTTTCGTCCGCTGGGCCAAGCTGCAAAGACGCACCAAAGAGTTCACCGATAAACTGGGCATAGACTTGCCGCCCACGGCGGTAGTGCGCACCCTCTCCGTAGCTCAGCAACAAATGGTGGAGATTGCCAAGGCCCTTTCTATCAAGGCGCGCATCATCATCATGGACGAGCCGACCTCCGCCATCACCGAGCGAGAGGTGGCCCACCTCTTCACCATCATGCGCACGCTCAAGGCCCAGGGGTTGGGCATCATCTTCATCTCCCACCGGCTGGAGGAAGTCTTTGAGATCGCCGACCGCGTCACCGTGCTGCGGGATGGCCGCTACATAGACACGGTGAGCACCGGAGAAGCGACCATCGATCAGGTGATCCACATGATGGTGGGCCGCGAACTGTCTGACCTTTTCCAGAAGTCGGCTGGCGTCCTGGACAGCGACGTGGTGCTGCGAGTGGAAGGGATCAGCCGCACGGGCACAGTGCGCGACCCCCACGCCACCGTGCTGGACGACATCAGCTTTGAGCTGCGGCAGGGCGAAATTCTGGGACTGGCCGGACTGGTGGGAGCCGGGCGGACGGAGTTGGCGCGGGCCATCTTTGGGGCCGACCGGCGGGATAGTGGTCGCCTCTACACCGACGGGGAACTGGTGGACATCCATTCGCCGCGCGACGCTATCCTCCACGGCATGGGCTTCGTGCCCGAAGACCGCAAAGAGCAAGCCCTGTTCCTGTCGCTGGCCGTGCGGGAGAACATCAGCCTGCCCAGCCTGCCTCGTCTGGTGCGTTACGGGTTCGTCCAACTGAACGAGGAACGCCAGTTGGTGAGCGATTTTGTACAAACCCTGAGCATCCGCACCCCTAGCCTGGAGCAGGTCATCTTGAACCTGTCCGGGGGCAATCAGCAGAAAGTGGTCATCGCCAAGTGGTTGGCGCTGGCCCCCAAAATCCTGATCATGGATGAGCCGACGCGGGGCATTGACGTGGGGGCCAAGGCCGAAGTCCATAGCCTGATGAACGAACTGGCTAGCCGGGGCGTGGGCATCATCATGATCTCCTCAGAACTGCCGGAGATTCTGGGGATGAGCGATCGCGTCCTGGTTATGCGGGAGGGTCGATTGGCCGGAGAACTGAGCCGGGAAGAAGCTACCCCGGAGAAAATCATGGCCCTGGCTACCGGAGCGCTGCTCGAAGAGCGTGCTCTGGCGGCCAGGCAAGATTAAGACAAGATATTAGGAGGGGAGGAGACCTTATGAGCGGAGTACCATCAGATACTACTCTGGCCCCTAGTGAAGTAGAGGAAAAGCGTTTTGATATCTGGGAATTTGTGGGGCGCCTGGGGCCGGTGATTTTTCTCGTAGTGTTGGGCATTGTCTTTGCCGTCCTGGAGCCGGCTTTCGTCAAGCCTGTCAACCTCTTCAACGTGACGCGGCAGATTGCCATCACCGGGCTTTTAGCCATCGGCATGACCTTCGTCATCCTGACGGCCGGCATTGATCTATCGGTGGGTTCGCTGCTGGCTCTTTCCGGGCTGGTGTGCGCGGCCATCGCCAAAGGAGGAACAGGGTATCTGGCCGCCGGCGCCGGTAAGGGCGGGGAAGGGCCGCTGGTTCTGGCGGTGGCAGCGGCCATCGCCGTGGGGCTGGCCGGGGGGCTGCTCCAGGGCCTGGCTATCAGCAAGCTTAAAGTGCCGCCCTTTGTGGTTACTTTGGGCGGGATGTCTGCTTTTCGAGGGGCGGCCTTGCTCTTCTCCGGGGGGCAGCCCATCAGTGCTTTCAAAGAAGATTTCCGCTGGTGGGGGACGGGCATGATTGGGCCGGTGCCGGTGCCGGCCATCATCTTTGTCTCCCTGGTGATTCTGGCTTACATCGTCCTGCGTTACACCCAATACGGTCGCTACATCTACGCCGTGGGCGGCAACCCGGAAGCAGCGCGCCTTTCCGGGCTGAACATAGACTTTTTAATCACCAGCGTGTACGTCATCATGGGCTTTTTCTGCGGTCTGGGCGGGTTCGTCCTGGCCGCCCGCCTCAACTCCGCCGAGCAGCGGGCCGGGGTGGGCTACGAGCTGACGGTGATTGCCTCGGTGGTCATCGGCGGCACCAGCCTGTTCGGCGGTGAAGGAAGCGTGTGGGGCACGCTGGTGGGGGCTTTGCTCATCGGGGTCATCACCAACGGGCTTACGGTGATGAACGTTTCTTCCTACTGGCAGCAGATTATCATCGGCATCATCATCGTCATGGCCGTCTTCTTCGACCAGTTAGCCAAGCAGCGGAGACGCTAGAGGTGGGATGTGCAAAAGTACCGTATAGAGACAACAGTTTCAAACGACGGAACGCTGACGCTCAAGGAGTTACCTTTTCGGGCAGGCGATACAGTCGAAGTCATCGTGTATCGTCGCGAGTGTGAAGGGGAGCGCAGTGTACGCTATCCTTTGCGTGGCAAACCGATTCGTTATATTAAACCATTTGGGAGCGTTGCCGAGGACGAGTGGGACGTGCTGCGATGATCGTTCTCGACACCCATATCTGGGTGTGGTGGGTGCATGGGGATAAGCGGCTCACCGAGACACAGGCGACCGTTATCGAAGCGAACGAAATAGACGTCATTGGCGTGAGCGCCATCTCGTGCTGGGAGATAGCGAAACTTGTGGAATATGAACGGCTTAAGCTATCGTGCTCGCTCAGCGAATGGTTTGAACAGGCCTTGAGCTATCCTGGTGTTCGTCTCCTTGAACTGACGCCGGAGATTGCAATAGAGTCTACCAGACTGCCGGGCGAGTTTGGCCGCGATCCGGCGGATCAGATCATCGTGGCAACAGCGAGGGTACACGGCTGTCCGCTGGTGACCTCTGATAGTAAGCTTCTCGAATATCCACATGTGGAGACTATAGCGTGAGCAGTAAGCTGGTAGAGGCAGCCTCACATCCATTGCCGCCGACCGCGCCATTGCGGTGCCGTTTTTGAGGTGTGATGGTTAGCGGAAGTGGTTGGAAGGGCTGCGCGGCGGCTGAGCCTCTCCGTCAGGCGCTATGAACAACTTAACAGGAGGTGATGTGCAGCAAAAATTTGTACTGCGTAGTAACGACTTAAGTCGTTACTACAACGATGGCAAGGTAAGCCAATTATGATTTACAAAGGAGGAAGGTAACAATGAATAAGAAACTATTTCTCAAAGTTCTGAGTGTGACGACCCTCCTGGCTCTGCTTGTGCCCCTAATGGTGCCTGCCGGGGCCCTGGCTGCGCCGCCGCCCCAGGAGGAAAAGCTGACTATTGCCCTATCGGTACCGTCCCTATCTTTCCCCTTCTTCGTCTTCCTGGATAGCCAGGTCAGGGATGAGGCGGAAAAGCTGGGCAACGTCGAGATCGTAACCCTGGATGCCGAGAACAATGTGCCCAAGCAGACAGCGGACATGGAAGCGGTGATCGCCAAAGAGTACGATGGGGTGGTCATCAGCCCCATCGACGCCGAAGCGATGGTGCCTGGGGTGCAAGAGTTGGTGGATGCAGGCATCCCGGTGGTGACCATTGACCGCACGGTGTACGGGGTGGCGACTTTGGCGCACGTGGGAGCGGACAACGTGCGGGGTGGGGAGTTGCAGGGAGAGCTGGCGATGGAACTCCTGCCCGATGGCGGCAAGGCCTTCATCCTGGACGGCGAACCGGGCAGTTCCCCGGCCATCGACCGGGCCAAGGGGGCGCACAACGTGCTGGACGCCCAGGACAAGATCGAGATCGTGGCCGAGCAGACGGCCTACTTCCGCCGCGATGAAGGTCTGAAGGTCACGGAGTCCATGCTGGCAGCCGAACCGAATCCCAACGTCATCATCGCCGCCAACGACGAGATGGCTTTCGGGGCGGCGGAGGCCGTGGATGCGGCGGGACTCAAGGGAGAGGTATTCGTCGTCGGCTACGACGCCCTGCCGGAAGCGCTGGGCTTTGTGCAGGACGGGACGATGGTGGGCACGGTAGACCAGTTCCCTGGCAAGCAGGCCCGCACGGCTCTCAACGTGGTGGTGGACTACCTGCGTGAAGGGGCAGAGCCGGAGGAGCACGACATCTGGATCGAGCCGGTGATGCTCACCCAGGATAACCTGGCCGAAGCCGAACGGGCGGCTGAGATCGGGATCGAAGCGGAGAAGCTGACTATTGCCCTATCGGTACCGTCCCTATCTTTCCCCTTCTTCGTCTTCCTGGATAGCCAGGTCAGGGATGAGGCGGAAAAGCTGGGCAACGTCGAGATCGTAACTCTGGATGCCGAGAACAACGTGCCCAAGCAGACAGCGGACATGGAAGCGGTGATCGCCAAAGAGTACGATGGGGTGGTCA
>DAOULT010000171.1:0-22942 GCA_034417895.1 Anaerolineae bacterium
CGTATCTCTCGCATCAGGTTCAGCAGAAAATGTACATTGTGCAGGCTGGTCAGACGATAGCCCAAAAGTTCCCTGGCCCGGATCAGGTGGCGCAGGTAGGCGCGGGAGAAAGTGCGACAGGTATAACACCTACAACCTTCCTCGACGGGGGCCGGATCGTCGGCGTAGCGGGTGTTGCGGATGTTGAGCCGACCGCGGCGGGTCAGGAGCGCCCCGTTGCGAGCGATGCGAGTCGGCAACACGCAGTCGAACACATCTATGCCCCGCGCCACGCACTCAAACAGGTCTTCCGGCGAGCCTACGCCCATCAGGTAGCGGGGTCTGTTTTCTGGCAGGAGAGGGATGGTTTCCTCCAGCATGGCGTGCATAACCTCTTTGGGTTCGCCCACCGACAGGCCGCCGATAGCGTAGCCGGGGAAGTCCAGGCCGGTCAGAAAACGGGCGCTCCTTTGGCGCAGATCGGCGAAGGTACCGCCCTGCACGATGCCGAAGAGAGCCTGATCGTCACGACGCCGGGCGGCCTGACAACGCTCTGCCCACAGGTGGGTGCGCTCCAGAGCACGCACGTTGTACTCGTAGTCCAGGGGCGGGGCGCACTCGTCGAGGCACATGATGATGTCGGCTCCCAGCTTTTCCTGAATCTCGACCACCTTTTCCGGGCTGAAAAGGTGTTCGGAGCCGTCGATGTGGGAGCGAAAAACCACCCCCTTGTCGTCAAAGCGGCGCAGATGCTCCAGGCTGAAAACCTGGAAACCACCGCTATCGGTCAGGAGGGGGCCATCCCAGGCCATAAAACGATGCAGCCCTCCCAACGAGGCGATCACCTCGGGGCCGGGCCGCAAATAAAGATGATAGGTATTAGCCAGGATCAAGGGGGCTTCCAGTTCCTTCAGCTCGCGCGGCGAGAGAGATTTCACCGTGGCCTGGGTGCCCACCGGAGCGAAAACGGGGGTGGGGATGACGCCGTGCGGGGTACAGTATTCCCCCACACGGGCCTGGCTATGGGGGTCGCCTTTGAGCAGAGTAAAACCAAAGTCCTTTCTTTTCACGCTCACTATTGTACTCGATATGCCCAGGAAGCGCAAGCACTCAATACCTCTTGTGTGTCTTCAGGTGCCTGGCACTTTGAAAGTTGCTATGAAAAACGATCAACAACGAACAGTAGAATTTAACGAACTGAACCGTTTTTCACACGCTCGGATGAAACCTACGGACGCAATTAGCAACCACAGTCTTGAGGGGAGATACTATTATTGATAGCACTGCCAGCGTTCGTTCAATTCTCACGTTCGTTGTTGATCCTTCGGTTCCATACTAGTGCCAGGCACCTATAGACAACGCGCCAAATTTACGCTATGGAGATTACTGGCCGTTTAGCAGCGTTTCTACTGCCATAAGGTCGGCGGCTTCGGGGTCAATGTTTCATTCTGACTTCAGGGCGATGCGTTCTCAGTCGGTGGGTGGCTGGCCCAGGCTTCTATAGATGATCACCGTGGTGCTCTTTGGGTCATGCAGTTCCCCTGCTCCTGGCGCTTGTTTGTAGATGAGACCCCGCGATATCGCCTGGCTATACCCATCCTCCCCGATGAGTGACTCAAATCCAGCGTCCTTGAGCCTCTGCTGCGCGTCTTCAGGCGTCAGGCCGATGACGTTGGGGATTGGCACCAGGTTCTCTTCGGGAGACGGTTCGGCTGTCAGGACCGCGATCGTTACCGTGCGCCTGATCTCCTGTCCTGGGGCAACGACCTTCAGTTCGTAGGTGGTCGTCTGGGCCGGGCAGACCGGGCGCACCTCGTGGCCGCCCACACCCTGGCCGTCGAGGTAGACCGCCTGGACGTTCTCTACGTCCCAGTGTAAATTTGTGCACTCGCCGGCGTTGAGTTCCGTCCGTTCGGCCCAGAAGTTGACGGTTGGCTCCTGAACCCCTTCGATGGCAATCGTCACCGTGTGCTTGAACTCCTGTCCCTGGGCGATGACCCGCAGTTCGTAGGTGGTCTTCGCTGCCGGGCAAACGTTGCGCACTTCGTGGCCGGTCACTCCCTGGCCGTCGAGATAGATCTCCTGGGCGTTCTCCACGTCCCAATGCAGATTGGTGCACTCGCCGGCCTTGATTTGCGTCTGCTCGGCCCAGAAATTGATCATGGGCGTCCCTTCGACGGAAATCGTCACCGTGCGCTTGAACTCCTGTCCCTGGGCGATGACTTTCAGTTCATAGATCTTCGTCGCCGAAGGGCAGAGCGGGCGCACCTCGTGGCTACTCGCTGCCTGGCCGTCGAAATAGATCTCCTGGGCGTTCTCCACGTCCCAATGTAAATTGGTGCACTCGCCAGCCTTGAGTTCCGTCCGTTCGGCCCAGAAATTGATGGTGGGCTCCTGAACTCCTGCGATGGCAATCGTCACCGTGCGCTTAAGCTCCTGCCCTGGGGCGACGACCCGCAGTTCGTAGGTGGTCGTCGTCGCCGGGCAGACGCTACGCACCTCGTGGCCGCCCACTCCCTGGTCGTTGAGATAGACCTCCTGGGCGTTCTCTACGTCCCAATGTAAATTGGTGCACTCGCCAGCCTTGATAGTCGTCTGCTCCGCCCAGAAGTTGATGGTGGGCTCCTGGGCCGGCTGAGGTGCCTGGACGGCAATCGTCACCGTGCGCTTAAGCTCCTGCCCTGGGGCGATGACCCGCAGCTCGTAGGTGGTCGTCGCCGCCGGGCAGACGCTGCGCACCTCATGGCTGCCCACTCCCTGGTCGTTGAGATAGACCTCCTGGGCGTTCTCCACGTCCCAATGTAAATTGGTGCACTCGCCAGCCTTGATAGTCGTCTGCTCCGCCCAGAAGTTGATGGTGGGCTCCTGGACCGGCTCCGGCTCTTCGACGCCCTCCTGCGTGACCTCGATCTTGACCCACATAGCCAGTTCGGAGTCGTCGTCCTGGCTCACTGTCCACTCGCCGGAGTATTTGCCAGGCGTGCTCGGCGCTCTCATGGGCACGGAGATGTCATACGTGTCGCCCTGACGCAGCACGGGAATGTCCACCCTGGCCGGCGCGTCCATCTGTTGGCCCGAACTGAACCGCAGCGTCCCGCCGGGCCACTGGCAGGGGCTGTCCACGCCGATGCGCCAGGTCTTGGTGAAGTCCTCGCCGGGCTCCATGATCGTACCGTCAGGCACGGTCACATCGGCGACGAAAGAGAGGCCGGGCAGACACTCGGGGGCGGGCGGAATGGTAGCCACCACCGGCTGGCTGATGGCTACAAACTGATCCCTTTCATATATCTCCAGTACCACGGTGTAGTCGCCGGGTTCCGAGAATACGTCCGCCACGTCAAAGCCGTATTCGTCGCCCGCCTCCCACGTCTTCACGGATTCCCCCTGATAATAGACGCGCCATTGCAATTCTTCGCCTGTGTCGTTTTCCACCTCTGAACGCACCACGACGGTCTCTGCCACCGATAACCTGGCAAAAGGCTCGTCCGTTACGGTGAAATGATAGACGGGGGACTGGATCGTATCCTCCGGCCTGAACTGTTCGTCTGGAGAAACCTCAAGGCCCCACACGTACTGGCCGGCCTTCAGGTCTTCGTCTGGTTGCCACTTCTGGACGTACTTCTTTAACGGAATGGTATGCTTGCCCCGCCGGCGCTCCCACAGCGAGTCACCCTCGGCGTAGACCAACCGCTGCGCGTGGGGACGCTGCGCGTTCTCAATCTGCCAGCGGAAGGTGGGGCGTGGGCCTCGCACCTCATCCTGGCCTGGCCCTGGCTCGCACGGCAGGGCGTAGGCAGGTTTGCCAGAATACACGGGGATCTCAAGGCGGCCTTCCTTGACCTGGCCGGAGTTGTCGCTGACCTCGATCTCGGCGACGATCTTCTCTATGCCTGTGCCCGCCGCAACGGCGTCAACGTGAGCTTCGTGCCAGCTCTTGGCCTCGCAGGTCGAGAGGGGTGAGAGGTCCAGTGAGACATAATAAGCGCCGGGGTGATCCGGCTCCTCAAACATATCAGCCCACTCGGTGGCGGCTATGGCAGGGTCTTCGCTCTTCGCCAAAGTCACCATTGTTTGGGCGGCCAGCGTGTTGGCGGCGACGCCGGGGGCCTCAAGCGCCAGTTCCAGCCCGTAGAGCGATGGAAGGAACTCATTCAAGTCGGCGGAGCCCATCGTGGAATAGGCCTGAAAGCGAAATCTGACCTCGACCTTCTCGATCTCGCCGTCGGGGTCGTCAGCCTCAACCCTTACGATCAGTTTGTTCTTGAAGCAAGGGGGCCAACCCGCGTTCTCGAACGCTCGGGGCGTGACCTGGATGAAGTTGAGGCGCGGTTTCTGAGGCAGCAGCGGCTCCTGAGCGAGCGCCAACCCCGGCAGAACCGCCGCCGCCAGGGCCAGAATCATAAATACGGAAGACATTACCTTCTTCATGGCAAAGAACCTCCTTTCACCTGGATTAATTATACCAGAGGCTTTATACCTCTGTCAATAGCTATAGCAAAGGCCGGTCCAAGTCTGCTGAAGTAAGCGACAGGCGTACCGGCCCTTACCCCACTGTCTGGTCGGGCGGCTTCCTTAAGTGAAATTGGTATTTGGCTTATGGGGTAAAATTCAGTTTGACATAGGGCGCATTTCGTGGTATACTAGACTCAACTTTTAGTGAGGATGAGCAGAACGTGAGAGCATCCTATCTGCTGCCAGTTTTCAGCGCTGCCAAGCCTAGCAAGTGCTTCAGGAAGCCGGACCCTGGGTCTGGATAGGCTTGCATGGGCTGAAAATCTGAACGGATTCAAGCAGCTAGCTCTCCAGACCACAGTGTGGCGGAGAGCTAGCTTTATTTTTAATTGACAGAAGGAGGTAAACCAAAATGTTGGCAGAATGTCCCGAATGCGCGGCAGAGATCGAGTTGGAGGAAGATATCATTAAGGGCGAGATCATGGAGTGCCCTGAGTGCGGCGTTGAGCTGGAAGTTATCAACGTCGATCCTCCAGAGCTGGACCTGGCCCCAGAGGAAGAGGAAGACTGGGGTGAGTAAAGGGGAAATAAGAGAGAAAGAAGGATAAAAAGTACATGAAAATAGGCATCCTATACTCCCGTGTCCGCGTAGAGGAAAAATTGCTTTTTGAAGCCATGGAAAAAAGAGGGCTTTCCTACGAACTCATCGACGACCGGGAGTTGATCCTGGATATGCACGAAAATGGGATGAGCGATTACGACGTCGTCCTGGAGCGCTGCATCAACCACTCGCGGGCCTTATACGCCCTGCGCGTTCTGGAGGACTGGGGAGTAAAGGTGGTCAACTCCTATCCGGTGGCTGACACCTGCGGCAACAAACTGCTGACCACCAGCGCCCTGATCCGGGCCGGAGTGCCTGTGCCCCGCACCAAGATCGCTTTCACGCCGCAGTCAGCTTTGCGAGCCATCGAGGAGATGGGTTATCCGGTGGTGCTCAAACCGGCTGTTGGCTCCTGGGGACGACTGCTATCCAAGATTAACGACGCCGAGGCCGCCGAAGCGGTTCTGGAACACAAGCAAACTCTGGGCACCTATCATCACTCTATATTCTACATCCAGGAATACATCCATAAACCTCAGCGAGACATCCGCAGCTTCGTGGTCGGCGACCAGACCGTCTGCGCCATCTACCGCCGCTCGGAGCACTGGATCACCAACACGGCTCGCGGGGGACAGGCGGCCAACTGCCCCGTCACCCCGGAGCTTGATCGTCTCTCGGTGGCGGCGGCCAAAGCGTGCGGGGGCGGCGTGCTGGCTATCGATATCCTGGAAGACGAAGAGCGAGGATTCCTGGTCAACGAGGTCAACTATACTATGGAATTCCGCAACAGCATCAAACCTACAGGGGTAGATATCCCCGGCAAGATCGTCGATTATCTGATAGAGGTGGGCCGGCGTTAGTACTCCACGGATTTTGACGGCTTGTAGTAACGACTTTAGTCGTGGTTGAAGCGGAAGAAGCGACTGAAGTCGCCACTACGAGCCTATCATAAGCGCTGTGGTGAAGTATCAGATCAGGGGTTAGATCAAATGGTTAAGGCTTCTATCGTGGGCGGATCCGGCTACGTGGGCGGGGAGCTTTTGCGGCTGCTTCTGGGGCATCCAGTCGTCGAGGTCGCCCAGGTGACATCAGAGACTTTCGCCGGGAGCTACGTCTACGGCGTCCATCCTAACCTGCGGGGCCGCACAAAGCTCAAGTTCAGCCCCCTGGCCGAACTTTCGGAGTGCGACCTGCTCTTTCTGGCCCTGCCGCATGGCCGGGCTATGGAACGCATCGAGGAATTGGCTGCACTTGCGCCCCGCATCGTGGACTTGAGCGCCGATTTCCGGCTGCGTGACCCGGCCCTGTACGCCAGATGGTATGGCCGTGAGCATCCCGCCCCAGAGTGGCTGGAACGGTTCGTCTACGGCCTGCCGGAGCTGCACCGCGAGGAGTTGAGGGGAGCATCTTACGTCAGCGGAGTGGGCTGTAACGCTACGGCCACCATCCTGGCCCTCTGGCCGCTGCGCAAAGCGGGCCTGCTCGACGAACAGCGCGGGGCTATAGTGGAGGTCAAGGTCGGCTCCTCCGAAGGGGGCAACAAGGCCAGCCTGGCTACCCACCACCCGGAACGCAGCCACGCCATGCGCTCCTTTGCCCCTACCGGCCATCGCCACACGGCGGAGGCGGTGCAGGAGCTAGGTGTCCCAAATGTGCACCTTTCGGCCACAGCCGTCGAGCTGGTGCGGGGGGTGTTGGCTACGGCTCACGTTTTTCTCCGAGACGAGGGCCTGAAGGAAAAAGACCTGTGGCGAGTCTATCGTCAGACCTATCGGGATGAGCCTTTTGTGCGCATCGTCAAGGAAAAGCGGGGCGTGTACCGCTATCCAGAGCCGAAAATCCTGGCCGGGAGCAATTACTGCGACGTGGGCTTTGAACTGGACGGGGAGAGCGGACGGGTGGTAGCCATCTCCGCCCTCGACAACCTGATGAAAGGGGCGGCCGGCACGGCGGTCCAGGCCATGAACGTCGTATACGGCTGGCCGGAAACGATGGGCCTGGAGTTTCCCGGCCTGCACCCGGTATAACCACAAAGAGCACTAAGGACACAAACAGCGAACGTTCGTTGTATGTTTTGTGCTCCTGGTGTCCTTGCTGGTGGAGAATTGAAAGCCATGTTTCTTAGCCACAGAGTACACAGAGTTCACAGAGAGGGAAAAACCTTCTTTCTCCGTGCTCTCTGTGCTCTCTGTGGCTTATAGGGAGTTAGATATGATTGTTGTGAAAGTCGGCGGGAGTGAAGGGATAGACCTGGAGGCCGTGTGCCTGGACGTGGCAGAGCTGGTCAAAGAGGGACGCAGGCTGGTGCTGATGCACGGCGGCTCCCACGAAACCAACCTGCTGGCCGAGAGGCTGAACCATCCGCCCCGCTTCGTGACCTCGGTTTCCGGCTACGTCAGCCGCTACACCGACCGCCAAACGCTGGCTATCTTCGAGATGGTCTACTGCGGCAAGATCAACAAGAGCCTGGTGGAACGTCTGCAAGGGCTGGGGGTCAACGCCGTGGGCCTTTCTGGCCTGGACGGACGCTTGCTGGAGGGCAAACGCAAGGCCGTCATCAAGATCGTGGAGAAGGGCAAGAAGCGCATCCTCCGAGACGACTATACCGGCAAGGTGGAGCGGGCTAACGTGAGCCTGCTCCATCTGCTTCTGGAGAATGGCTATCTGCCGGTTCTCACTCCGCCGGCCATCAGCTACGACAGCGAAGCCATCAACGTGGACGGCGACCGGGCCGCAGCAGTGGTGGCGGCGGCCCTGGGCGCGGAAAAGCTCGTCATCCTCTCCAACGTGCCCGGCCTCCTGCGGAACTTTCCCGACGAAGGCAGCCTGATCCCCCTCATCGAAAGGGATAGGGCCGAAGAGTACATGGACTTTGCCCAGGGACGGATGAAGAAGAAGGTCATGGGCGCGGTGGAGGCCCTGGCCGCAGGGGTGGGGCAGGTGATCTTTGCCGATGGGCGGGTCGATTCGCCCGTTCGCGCCGCGCTGGAAGGCAAGGGGACGGTTATACGTTGAGAGAACTTTGAGGGAGGAATTGTGATCGAACTGGAAAAGCGCCATACCAGCGGCGTCTACCCCAAGCGCGAGGTGGTCATCGTGCGGGGGGAAGGGGCGCATCTGTGGGACGAGCAGGGACGGGAATACATCGACTGCGTAGGTGGTCATGGGGTGGCTATCGTGGGGCACGCCAACCCCTACGTGGTGGAAGCCATTCGAGAGCAGGCCAGAACACTCATCACCTGCCCCGAAATTTTCTACAACGACCAGCGGGCGCGCCTTCTGCAAAAGCTGGCCCAGATCACTCCGCAGGGTTTGGAGCGCGCTTTCTTGTGCAACTCCGGGACGGAGGCAGTGGAGGGGGCGATTAAATTCGCGCGGCTATCTACGGGCCGCCCCGGCATCGTGGCCGCCATGCGTGGCTTTCATGGCCGCACCCTGGGGGCGCTGTCGGCCACCTGGAAGAAAGAGTACCGGGAACCTTTCGAGCCTCTGCTGCCTGGTTTCCGCCACGCGCCCTACGACAACCTGGAGCGCATGGCCCAGGCCGTAGACCAGGATACCGCCGCCATCCTGATCGAGATCGTGCAGGGCGAAGGCGGAGTACAGCCAGGAAGCGCGGAGTACTTCCACGGCCTGCGCGCTCTGTGCGACGAGCGCCGGATCCTGCTCATCGTCGATGAGGTGCAGACCGGCTTTGGGCGCACGGGTAAGATGTTCGCCTGCGAGCATTACGACCTGGCGCCTGACATCCTGTGTCTGGGCAAAGCCATCGGCGGAGGAGTGCCGATGGGGGCCGTCCTCCTGGGGAACAGGATAGAAAACATCGGGCCTGGGCTGCACGGCTCTACCTTCGGCGGCAACGCCCTGGCCTGCGCCGCATCCCTGGCTGCCATCCGCTACATCGAGGAGCACGACCTGCCTGCCCAGGCGGCGGAAAAGGGCGAGTACCTGTTCGGGAAACTACGTGAAATCGAATCCGGCAGGATACGCGAAATACGGGGCCTGGGCCTGATGGTCGGCGTCGAGCTAAAGGAGAAGGTCTATCCCTACCTGGTGGCCCTCATGGAGCGGGGCATTTTGGCCTTACCGGCGGGCAAGACCGTGCTGCGCCTCCTGCCGCCGCTGGTCATCGAGCGGGATGACCTGGATACGGTGGTGGAGGGCACCGCTGAGGTGTTGAGCTGACACGGATTAAGGTCACAGATGTCACGGATAGAAGGTGGGGCTGAACTTGACAGGCGATGTAGAGCTTTTGCGCCACATGCTGGAAATATACAGCCCCTCTATGGCAGAGGACGAGCTGGCGGCCTGCCTGGTGGAACAGATGCAGGCGCGAGGCTTCCGGGCCTATCGAGACCAGGCCGGTAACGCCGTGGGGGAACTGGGCCACGGAGAGCGCGAGATAATGCTCCTGGGACACATGGACACCGTACCGGGTTTCATCCCGGTGCGTGTGGAGAATGACGAACTCTATGGGCGGGGCGCGGTGGACGCCAAAGGCCCGCTGGCGGCCTTCATCTCGGCCATGACCAGGGCAGGGCCTTTGCCGGGTAAGCGCCTGGTGGTCGTCGGGGCAGTGGAAGAAGAGGCGGCCACCTCCAAAGGGGCGCGGCACGTCCTGGAGCGGTTCGCCCCTGACCACGTGATCGTCGGCGAGCCTGGCCGCTGGGATCGGATCACTCTGGGGTACAAGGGGCGGCTGCTGATCGACTACCGCCTGGAGCGGGAAGTGGGCCACAGCGCCGGCCGGATAAACGGCGTTTGTGAAGAGGCAGCCGCTTTCTGGGAGCGTTTGCGGGATCATGCCGCAGAGTACAACCGCCACAAGGACAAAATGTTTCTGACCCTCGATCCTTCGCTGCGCCGCCTCCACTCCGAGAGCGACGGCCTGACCGAAAGCGTAGAGGCCACCATCGGTCTGCGTCTGCCGCCGGACCTGGATGTCGAACTCTTGAGGGAGACTATCGTGGAGATGGCCGGTGCGGAGGCGGAGCTTTCTTTCTACGCCTGCGAAGCGCCTTTTCGCGCCGAGAAGAACACTGCCCTGAGCCGGGCATTTCTGGCCGCCATCCGAGAAGCAGGCGGACGACCGGCCTTCAAGGTCAAGACCGGCACCTCGGACATGAACGTGGTGGGGCCTGTGTGGGGTTGTCCCATCGTGGCCTATGGCCCCGGCGATTCGTCCCTGGATCATACCCCCCACGAACACGTCAGCCTGGCCGAATACCACAAGGCTATCGGGGTTCTGGAGAGCGTGTTGAAAAGCCTGTAACAGAGGTGCCTGGCACTTGGGAAGCTAAAATGAGCAGACACGGATTAGAGTCACGGATTTCACGGATTATTCGTTCACACGTTTTAATGAAACCACCAGCGCACTGTTCTGCCATGAAAGCGGCTGGTCTCATCGGAGCGTATGAACACGGCTCGTTCGTTAAATTCTGTCGTTCGTTGTTGTTGTCTGTGTTCATCGCGACTACTTGCTGCTTGCTGCTCTGGGAACTTGCTGCTGTGATTGGAGGTAAACCACATGAGCGATAAGATCATCAGCGTTTTCGGCAGCTCGCAGACGCCGGCAGGCAGCCCCGGCTACGAAGAGGCCCGCCTGCTGGGACAGCTTCTGGCCCAGGCTGGTTTCGCCGTCATGAATGGCGGCTATTACGGCACGATGGAAGCCGTTAGCCGGGGCGTGAAGGAAGGGGGCGGGCGAGTTATCGGTGTCGCGGTGGATATCTTCAGAAAGCAGCCCAACCCCTGGCTGGACGAGAAGATCAGGACGCCGACCATGATCCCCCGGCTGGAGCGCCTGACCACCGCTGGCGACGGGTTCATTGCCCTCAAGGGCGGCATCGGCACCCTGACCGAGGTGAGCCTGACCTGGACTTTGCTCCAGGTGGGGGTCATTCCGCCCAGGCCCTTCCTGTTGTTGGGAGAACACTGGCGCCGGATCCTGGACGTGCTGGCTCAGGAGGCTTACATCAGGGAACGGGATTTTGCTCTCCTCCAGGTGGTCGCAACGCCCCAACAGGCGGTGGAGGAGTTGAAGAGAGCGCTCCTGAAATAGGAATTGGAGGTTAGAGGTTGGAGATTGGAGGATTGGAAAAACTATGTTAAACATCGGCATCTTTGGCGCCACAGGCTACACCGGCTACGAACTGATCAAGATTCTGCGCAACCATCCGCAGAGCCGCATCGTGTTCGCCACTTCCGAACACTACGCCGCCCAAAGGTTCTCCGAAGTCTTCGCCTGTCCCTACGACGACATCATCCTCGTCCCTGCCGCCGAAGCTCCTCTGGCGGACGTGGACCTGGCTTTTCTATGCCTGCCTCACGCCGCCTCGATAGATAAGGTCTCCCAGGTTTGCGCTGCGGGGGTGCGAGCTATAGACCTCAGCGCCGATTTTCGCCTGGCCGACCCCGACGCTTACGAATACTGGTATAAGACCCCCCACACCGCCCAGGAGCTTTTGAAAGAGGCCGTGTATGGCCTCCCAGAAATCTACCGCGCCGAGATCAGAGGGGCTAAACTGGTGGCTAATCCCGGCTGCTATCCTACCGGCGTGATCCTGGCCCTTTATCCTTTGGCGAAAAACGACCTGCTGGCCGATAAGCGGATCATCGTGGATGCCAAATCGGGCGTCTCCGGGGCCGGGCGCGGCCTGAAGCTGATCACCCACTTCGTGGAGGCCAACGAGAACCTTTCGCCCTACAACATCGGCCACAGCCACCGCCACCTCAGCGAGATGGAGCAGGAGTTGAACCGCGCCGGAGGCGGCCCCTACCAGGTCACTTTCTCCCCTCACCTGGTGCCGCTCAATCAGGGCATCCTGTCTACCATCTACGTAAGAGTCAAGGAGGGTCACGACCTGGAAGAGCTGCTGAGCCTGTATAATAGCGCCTACCAGGACGAGCCTTTTGTGCACGTCTTGCCCGCAGGTAAGCTGGCTAACCTGAGATACGTGGTCAATACCAACCGCTGCGCCCTCTCTTTGACCCAGGTAGAGGATGGGCATTACATCGTCGTCTCGGCCATCGATAACCTGATCAAAGGCGCTTCCGGCCAGGCGGTGCAGAATATGAACGTGGTGTTTGGACTTGACGAGGAGATGGGGCTAAAATGAACACCATTGTCATCAAAATCGGCGGCAACGAAGCAGACGATCCCGATTTTCTGTCCGGCTTCGTGGAAACCATCAAAGGTGCCTGGCACTTCCAAAGTGCCAGGCACCTCGTGGAGACCGTCCCGGTCATCGTGCACGGCGGGGGCAAGGAGATCGCCCACTTACAAGAATGTTTGGGACTCACGCCCTGCTTCGTGGAGGGTTTGCGCGTCACCGACGACGAATCGCTGAAGGTGGCGGAGATGGTTCTCTCCGGCCTGGTCAACAAGCGGCTGGTGGCTAGGCTGGTGGCCGCCGACGTGCCGGCGGTGGGCCTCAGCGGGGTCGATTGGGGCCTCATCCGCGTGGAGAAGATGACCCACCCCGCCGGAGATTTGGGCTGGGTGGGGCGCATCGTGGAGGTATATCCGGGGGGGCTGCAAACCCTGATCGAGCAGGGGGTGGTGCCCGTCGTGTCCCCCATTTCCCTGGGGCTGGATGGCCGCACCTACAACGTCAACGCCGACCACGCCGCGCTGGCCGTGGCCGTAGCTTTGCAGGCCGAGGCTCTGGTTTTCGTCAGCAACGTGCCCGGCGTGCTGATCGAGGGCCAACTGGCGCCCCGCCTGACCGTAGATGAGGTCGAGCCGCTCATCGAAGAGGGCAAAATTCACGGCGGCATGGTGCCTAAAGTGCGTTCGGCGCTGGAGGCCGTGGCCGGCGGGGTGCAGGAGGTGCGCATCACCGACCTGGACGGCCTGCGGCGGGGATCAGGCACGGTGGTGACGGGTGTATAATACAGAGACCTGGCAGGTTTTCAAAACCTGTCAGGTCTAGACGAACATCGAGAGGAGGAATAAGGATCATGACCATCACGCAGGAGATCATCGATCTGGAGAAGAAATACGTGCTCCAGACCTACAAGCGCCCCGATTTCGTTCTGGAGAGAGGCGAAGGGATTTACCTGTACGACACGGAGGGACGGAAGTACCTGGACTTCGTGGCCGGCATCGCCGTCAACGCTCTGGGTTACGGCGATGAGGCCGTGCTTTCGGCCCTTGAGGAGCAGGGCCATGAGCTGATGCACGTTTCCAATCTGTATCACACCATCCCACACGCCCGACTGGCTCAATTGCTGGTGGAGAGTTCTTTCGCCGACCGGGTTTTCTTCTGCAACTCCGGCACGGAAGCCATCGAGGGCGCGCTCAAGTTCGCCCGCAAATGGGCCAGAACTGGCTTCGGCGAAGGCAAGCACAAGATCGTGGCCTTCAGCGGCTCCTTTCACGGTCGCACCTTTGGGGCGTTGTCTACTACCTCCCGCCAGAAGTACCGCCAGCCTTTCGAGCCTCTTTTGCCGGGGGTGGTTTTCGCCGACTTCAACGACGTGGCCTCGGCCCAGAAAGCCATCGACCAGACCACCTGCGCCGTCATCGTCGAGCCTATCCAGGGCGAAGGCGGAATCAATCCGGCTCAGCAGGATTTCTTGCAGGCTTTGCGAGGGTCCTGCGACGAAAACGACGTCCTGCTCATCTTCGACGAAATACAGTGCGGCCTGGGACGGACGGGCCAGCTATGGGCTTATCAATATTACCAGGTCGAGCCTGACATCATGGCTCTGGCTAAGCCGCTGGGCGGAGGGTTGCCCATCGGGGCCGTCCTGGTGACCGACAGGGTGGCCGAAGTGCTGGGTCCGGGCGATCACGGCAGCACCTTCGCCGCCAACGCGCTCATCTGTCACGTGGCCCAGGTGGTTTTCGAGCGGATCAATGACCCGGCTTTCCTGGCCGCCGTGCGGGACAAGGGGGAATATCTAGGCTCCAGACTGGAAGCGCTCCAGGCCGAGGGCGCGCCTATTGAGGAGGTGCGGGGGCGGGGCCTGATGTGGGGCATCCAGACCGCTGTGCCGGCCGCCGACGTGGTGGCCGCCGGCTACGAGGAGGGCATCCTGGTCGCTTCGGCTGGCGAAAACGTCGTCCGCCTGGTGCCGCCCCTCATCGTAGAGGTGGAGCACATCGACCTGCTTGTGGAGAAGTTGAGAACCGCTTTTAGCAAAGCAGAAAGGCAGAACGAAGAGAAGAAAGGAGATGCTTAGTGTCGAAATCTGATAAGCTCGTCGTTCGCAAAGCGAAGGTGAGCGATTGTATGGATATATTCAACCTGGTCAACGGTTACGCCCGTCGGGGCCTGATGTTGCCCAAATCCCAAAATCAGATCTACCAGAACATCCGCGATTTTGTGGTGGTGGAGGAAGACGGTCAATTCGCGGGGTGTGGGGCCTTGCACGTCCTGTGGGACGACCTGGCGGAGATCAGGTCGCTGGCCGTAGTTGAGGAGCGCCGAAATAACGGCCTGGGCCGTTTAGTGGTGGACCGTATGCTGGACGAAGCCAGGGAGATAGGATTGCCCATCGTCTTCACCCTGACCTACGTGCCGGGCTTTTTCGAGAAGTTGGGCTTCAGGCTCATCGACAAAGAAGAGCTGCCGCGCAAGATATGGGTCGATTGCATCGACTGTGTAAAGTTCCCTAACAATTGCGACGAGATAGCGCTTATCAGGGAGGTGGATGATTGATCGCTTTATCCACCGTCTGGTTTCCGGATCTTCCCCTGGAAGACGTGTTCAGAACTTTAGTGGCCCGTGGCGTCTCTGCTTTCGAGCTTAATTACAGGGTGCACCCTCTGAACGTCGAGGAAATGAAAGACTACATGCGTCGCTATGGGCTGCGCATTACCAGTTTACATAATATCTGCTCTGAGCACACCGCTCCCCTGGCTCCTGACAATCGCTACGGCGATCATCTGGCGGCTCTGGACGAAGAGGTGAGAAAGCTCAGCGTCGAACACCTCAAGACCACAGCCGAGGCGGCCCAAAAACTGGGGGCCAGGGTCGTCGTGGTGCACAGTGGCTACCATGCCCAGGCCAGGAATGAAGAGTACCGCCGCCTGTTGCAGGCGGCCAGGAACGGCGCCAGTCCCCGCCTGGTGCGGGAGCGAATGGACGACCTTCGCCGCCAGCGGGATGCCACTGTCGAGCCTTACCTGGCCCAGTTGACCCGCAGCCTCAAGGAAGTCTGTCCTTTGTATCCGACCGTCAGGTTTGGCCTGGAGAACCGCTACCATTACCATAGTCTGCCCGGCCTTGACGAGTTAGCCCTGATTCTGGACGAAGTGGGAGCGGATAATCTCGGCTACTGGCACGACTGCGGGCACGGCCAGATGCAGGAAAGCATGGGGTTGTGTCGGCACGAGGATTGGCTGAAGCGTTACGGCCACGTGCTCCTGGGAACGCACCTGCACGGCATGGCCGACCCCTACCACGACCACCAGGCTCCCACCCCCCGCAACATGGACTTCGCCATGATTGGCCGCTATCTGCGGGAGGAGGTGATCAAGGTGATAGAGGTAGAGCAGCAGAACAGCCTGGAAGCGGTGATCGCAGGCCAGAGGTATCTGGAAGAGTTGTATCAGACTCGTCGCCTGGAAACAACCTGAAGACCATAGGAATCCATCATGGAGCAAACACGAACTGTCTCTAAAACCGAACTACCCAGGGCCACCTTTGGCCTCATCGACCTGATGCTGTTGGGCATGGCCTTTATCTGGGGGGTCAATTTCTCCGTGGTCAAGGTCTCGCTGGTGGAGATGTCGCCTTTGGCTTTCAACTCCCTGCGTTTCACCCTGGCTTCGGCCCTGACCCTCGGCGCGCTCAGGCTCGTCGAGGGAGACATCGGCTTCGCCAGAAAGGATTGGTGGCGGCTGTTGGGGCTGGGGATCATCGGCAACACCTGTTATCAACTATTCTTTATCAATGGGGTCAACCTGACTACGGCTGGAAACTCCTCGCTGATCCTGGCTAGTACGCCCATCTTCGTGTCCATCATCGGCACAATTGTGGGCCTGGAACGGCTGGGGAAACGGGCCTGGCTGGGCATTTTCCTGTCCTTTCTGGGCATCGCCGCCATCGTCTTTTGCTCCGGCCAGGATTTGAGCCTGGCCGGGGGGACGACGTTGGGCGACCTGCTCATCCTGGGGGCCGCGATGTGCTGGTCGGTATACACTGTGCTGGCTAAACCGTTCATGGAGCGTTATTCTCCCTTGAAGATGACAGCCCTGGCTATGGTCTCCGGCACTTTCTTCCTTGACCTGTGTTCTGTTCCGGCCTGGCTGGCTCAGGATTGGGCCGCCGTTTCCTGGAAAGGCTGGCTGGGGCTGGCTTTTTCCAGCAGCATGGGCATCGCCCTGGCGTACATCATCTGGAATCTGGGGGTGGGCAAGGTGGGCGGGTCGCGCACGGCTGTCTACTCCAACCTGGTGCCCGTAGTCGCTCTTATCACCGCCTGGCTTACCCTGGGAGAGCGCATTTTCCTCTTACAGATTGTGGGGGCTATCGTTATCTTTGTGGGGATATATCTGACCCGTTCGGGAAAACGCTGAAGGAGTAAAGCTTGACAAATCGAACCAAATAGGATATATTCTACAGTGCAATTGACCTCGCTTAGGAGCATTTAGGTGGGTGAGAAGGATTATGTAGAGGAACTTAGCCCAGATGAATATGATGAGGTTATGGTTGGTAAGAACATAGATTTGAGTTTTGAGTTTCTCGAATATCTTTTTGCTCACCCAGAGATGATAGAGCATATCCCCGATGGAGCTCACGTCGCCATTCTGCCAGAAGGCGATCCAGAACTGGCGGAACTGAAATTGCAAATGGCTACCGAAGCGAGTAAGAAGGATGGGAAACCGGTGTTGAAGGTGATCAAAAAAAGCTCCTCGTCCGATGGAAGTAAACCTTATTTCAGCTTTGATCAAGGTTGAAGGGATAGTCTTTTGTTTTTATCAAACCTGATTGAAGGGAGAGGATATCATGAAAGGTGAGGTCAACAAAGTAGTATTGGCTTACTCCGGCGGTCTGGACACCTCGGTGATCGTTCCCTGGCTGATAGAGAACTACGGCTGTGAGGTCATCGCCTGCACGGCCGATCTGGGCCAGGAAGAGGAACTGGAGGGCCTGGAGGAGAAAGCCCTGGCCAGCGGCGCCAGCAAAGCTTTTATCAAGGACTTGCGGGAAGAATTCCTGACCGAGTACGCTTTCCCGACCATGATGGCCGGGGCGATCTACGAGCGCAAGTACCTGCTCGGTACCTCCTTCGCCCGGCCAATCATCGCCAGATACCAGGTGGAGATCGCCGAACAGGAAAGGGCGGACGCCGTGGCCCACGGCTGCACGGGCAAAGGCAACGATCAGGTACGCTTTGAGCTGACTTATAAAGCCCTGAACCCCCGCTTGAAGGTCATTGCTCCCTGGCGCGAGTGGGAGATCCGCTCCCGGGAGGACGCCCTGAAATACGCCGCCGCCCACAACGTGCCCGTGACCGCCACCGAGAGGTCCATCTACAGCCGTGACCGTAACATCTGGCACCTCAGCCACGAGGGAGGGGTCCTGGAGGACCCCTGGAACGAGCCGGAAGAGGAAATGTTTGTCCTGACCGTGGCTCCAGAAAAAACTCCTGACGAACCCCTTTACCTGGAGATCGATTTTAAAGAGGGTGTGCCCAAACGCATCGACGGCGTGGCCTGCGGGCCGGTAGAACTTTTGACCAGACTCAACGAACTGGGCGGGGCTTACGGCGTAGGGCGGGCCGACCTGGTGGAGAACCGTCTGGTAGGCATGAAGTCCCATGGCGTCTACGAGACGCCGGGCGGCACGATCCTCTACACCGCCCACCGCGAGCTGGAAAGCCTGACCCTGGATCGGGAGACCTTACATTACAAAGAGGTCGTCGCCCACCGCTACGCCGAACTGGTCTATTACGGCATGTGGTTTACTCCCCTGCGGGAGAGCCTGGACGCTTTTGTCGCCAAGACCCAGGAACGGGTGACAGGCGCGGTCCGTCTCAAGCTCTACAAGGGCAGTTGTACCCCGGTGGGCCGCAAGTCGCCCTACACCCTCTATCGGGAGGATTTCGCCACCTTCGGCCAGGACGACGTTTACGATCAGAAAGACGCCCAGGGGTTCATCAACCTGTTCGGCCTGCCTCTGAAGGTCAGGGCGCTTCTCGACATCGAGGGCCTGGGCCGTTCCAGCTATCGGGAGCCGGATTACAGCAAGTTCAAGAGAGACTGAGTACAGGGGCCTGGCCCTTTGGAAGTTACCATCCTTCGTTATCAGGCCGGCGGGTCGGGCAACTGTGACAAGCCCTGATAGGTTTGGCGCAAGGTCTCGATCAGAGAAACGTAGGTCTGCGCCAGGGGTTGGTAAAACTCATGGTACTCAGGGCGGGGATCGATGCGGTCTGTAGCTTCCACGAAGCTCTGGGCCGTGGCCTTCAGGTCGTCGAACACCCCTACCGCATAGCCGGCCACGATTGCTGAACCTAAAACGGCAAATTCCTGGCGGTTCAGGCGGACGTAGGGCAGACCCAACACGTCAGCCTTGATCTGATTCCAGAAGTCGCTGGTCGCCCCGCCGCCGATGACCCGCGCCTCTTTGAATTCCAGGGAGGGGAACAATTTCTTCTCTATACCCAGGTAGTAGGCGTATTCGTAAGCCACCCCTTCCAGCAGGGAGCGGTAGAAGTGCTCCTTCTTGTGCGCCCAGGTAAAGCCTAGCCACAGCCCGCGCAGGTCGGGGTCATTGGGGCACACCCGCCCGCCCAGGTGGGGCAGGAAAAGCAATTTCTCCGACCCCGGCGGCACGGCGGCGGCGGCTTCATCCAGCATGGCGTAAACGCTGCCGCCTTCCTGTTCGGCCCTGGCTTTTTCCTCTTTTGACCATTCGTCCCGGAACCAACGCAGGTTCAGGCCCCCGCCGTTGATGTAGGCTAAAGCGTACCACGAGTCGCGAGGCACCAGGCGGGCGGTGAGGAGAGTTTTGTGCTCCAGGTCCGGGACGTAGCGTTCCAGGCAGATAGCCATCACCGAGGCCGTGCCCGCCACGTCGAAAACCATGCCCGGCTCCACCATGGCCGCGCCCATCATGCCCGCCGCCTGGTCGCCAGCCCCGGCGGCAATGGGCGTACCGGCCAGAAGGCCGCACTCCTGGGCCGCCGCCGGGGTCATTTTGCCGATGACCTCCCAGGGTTCGACGATGCGCGGCAATTTCTCCATAGGCACGTCGAAGAGCTGGCAAAGCTCCTGGTCCCAGACCGCCTTTTCTATATCGCAGAAACCGGCGAATTGCAGGTAAGTGTAATCGATGAAAGCCTCCTCGCCCTTCAAGCCGGCCATGCGGCCCGCCACGTAGCTGCCCGGCTGGAGGAACTTGCAGATTTTGGCGAACACCTCCGGTTGCTCGTGCTTCCACCACAGTATTTTAGGCCCGTGGTTGTAGGAGGGCGGCCCTCCGCTCTTCTGGATGACCAGCCCTTCGTGCTCCTTCATGCGCTCGATGTAAGGGCCACAGCGGATGTCCAGCCAGGAGTCGTAGACGGTAGGGGCGCCCCACTCTTCATCGACGGTGCTGATGCCCGCCATCTGGCCGTCGAAGGCCAGGGCCGCCACCTCCGCAGGCTCGATGCCGCTCTTTTCCAGACACTCCTTGATGGTGCGCACTGCCGAGCCGTAAATGTCTTCCGCATCCTGCTCCACCCAGCCTGGCCGGGGATAGATGAGCTTCGATTCCTCGTAGGCATCGGCCACCAAGTTGCCTTCCGCGTCGAAGATGGCCGCCTTGGTGCCCACCGTGCCCAGGTCTACGCCGATAAGGTACGTTTTAGCCACTGGCCTTACCTCCGCCTTTGTATTTTTATCCTTAGAATCTTTTAACCACAAAGAGCACAAAGTATAAAATCTTTATGTCCTTTGTGCTCCTGGTGGTTATCCGCCAGCGATGGGGGGAAACAGACAGATAACGTCCCCCTCCTTGATCTCGGTGGACAGCTTCGCCGGAAACTGTTCCCACCCTCGTCCGTTGAGGGTAGCCATCAGGTGGGGGTCGGGCAGCGAGAGGGCGTAACGTCCATTTAACCACTCTGCCACGTCCCGCAAGGTAGCGCCTGGCGGGAAACTGACCTCCTCCTGCCTGCGTCCCGTTCGATCTCTGAGAGCAGAAAGATATTTGATCTGTACTTTAATGTGTGACTCAATCCGTGCCATCCGTGAAGGAAATCCGTGTCTGCTTCGTTCCTACAAACTTTGGATTAGGAATGAAAGTCGGCTGACCGTCCCTCTCTACCAGGAGTTGGGAGAACCCTCGCTCCTCGATGGCCCCGTAGTTGTGGCCTGCGTCGGCGGGATAGACCCCAAAAAAGATGAAATCCTCGTCGCCGACGTTGACCGTGCGATGCGCCCAACAGGGAGGGATGTAAGTCACCGTGCCCGGCTGCATAGCCAGAGCCTTAAACTGGCCTTCGACCGTCTCCAGCAGGAGGTAGCCCCGACCCTGAAGCCCGACGTAGACCTCGGCTGTATCGTCCTTCTCGTGGAAATGGCCTTTGGTCATGTAATACTCGTCGCCCACCCTGCCCGGATGGATGATGCTGGTTACGACCAGCAGTTGCCCGTTCTCGAAAAGAACGTCGTATTGATAGACCTCGTAGAGCACAGGGTTTTCTTGTTGGATGCTTTCCTCGGTGGCCTCCTCGTCCAGGTAGAACCCTCGCATGTCGCTCAGGCGTCGCTGGACGTAGTTGTTACAAGGCTCCAATACGCCTTTCTCGAAGTCCAGGTTTATGGCGAAAGGGAACATGGGTGTATCCACCATTCAAACTCCCTCCAAAGCGAGAAGCTCCTCCAGGCCCGACCCGCGAATCCTTTCCAGCTTCGGCACGCCATCCTCATCCCAACCGCGCAGAGCGTAGTATTCGTCGAGCATGACGGCGTACATCTCGTCGGTCAGGACGTGTCCCTGGGCCGGCCCCGAGGGCACCTTTTCCCTGGTAATGCGCTCAGGCAGCAGGTCGTCCTGGCGCCTTACGCCTTCGCGGTTGAGGATCATCCTCTCCAGGTTGTAGATGCGCTCTCCAATCTCCACCAGGTGAGGGGTGAAGTCGTAGCCGGTGACCGCCGCCAGCACGTCGCCCTGCGGATTCTCGGTGAAGCCCATGGAGCTTCTGACCACGGTGCAGATGCCCAGGCTATCTATATAGGCTCTGGTGTCCTGGATTTCTTTGACCAGCGCGCCCTTGCCTTCCAGGGCGTAGCGGTCGTACTGGCCGCTCTGGAGTTCGGCCCGAATAGTCCAGCCCCCCACGTTGTGGCAGGCTCCCCGGCTGGAGGTGCCGTAGGACAGACCAATGCCGTGAAAACCGCGCGGGTCGTAAGCGGGGAAGGGCATCCCTTTGACCTCCAGGATGTAGGGACGCCATTCAGGACGCACTCTGGCTACCTGGCCCAGGCCCTCGGCCAGCAGGTCGCCGATCCCTCGCCGTTCCCCGATAAGCCTCACCATCGCCACCATAGCCTGGCCGTCGCCAAAACGGATCTCGATTCCCTCGGTATCCTCTTTCGTAATCAGGCCCCGCTCGTAAAGTTCCATAGCCAGGGCTACGGCGTTGGCCGTGGAGATGGTATCTATGCCCAACTGGTCACAAGCCTGGTTGGCGGCCACGACTGCGGCGAAGTCGTCCACTCCGCAGGAAGGCCCCAACATGCCGATGGTCTCGTACTCAGTCCGCGCCTGCGCCCCGGCGAAAGGCCCTTCCCGCACCTGGCAAACCTTGCCGCAGGCCACCGGGCAGCGGTAACAGGCGAAGTTCTTCAGCCAGTAGCCTTCGCGCATGGTGTGGGCGTCCACCCCCGACCCGCCCTCGAAGTACGAGGTCTGGAAATTGCGGGTGGGCATACAGCCCAGCTCGTTGATGATCTCGATGTACTGGGCCGTGCCATATTTGGTGTGGTTGGCCCGCGTCTGGCGCAGCTTCTCGATGGCCGCCTTGCGGATGTCCGCTACCCGCTCCTCGTCGGCCAGCGGAATCTGGCCGCTGCCCCGCACAGCAATGCCTTTCAGCCTCTTGGAGGCCATAACCGCCCCGGCTCCTCCCCGCCCAAAGGCGCGGCTATCGACGTTGATGTAGGAGAAACGCACCAGGCGCTCGGCGGCCGGCCCGATGGAGAGCGCCCCGGCCTTCTCGTCGCCGAGGGCCGAAAACAGCGCCTCCTGGGTGCGGTCGGTGGTCAGGCCCCGCCAGGGACCTGCGTCGCCAAAAGTCACCTGGTCGTCTTCTATCAGCAGGTACGTCCACTCTGCGGCCTGCCCTTCGACGATCAGCCCGTCGAAACCGCAAAACTTGAGCTGCGGGCCGAAGTCCCCGCCGGAGTTGGCGCACAGGTAGAGACCCGTCTCCGGCGACCTGGTGCTGACCTGGAACTTGGTGGTGGAGGGCAGGGCCACGCCCGTCAGCGGCCCGGTGAAAAAGAAAAGTTTATTGGCCGGGTCGAGGGGTTTCACCTGCGGGCCGATCTCGTCGTAGTAGCTTTTGGCCCCCAGGCCGCGTCCCCCCAATAGTTTCAAAGCCTCGTTCTCTTTCAATCGCTCAACCTGGTATTCTTTTGTAGAAAGGTTCACTCTAAGGATTTTGCCTGAGTAACCGCCTTCAAACATTCTGTAAGCCTCCTGATTATAATTCTAATACCGGGTAAGGAACTTATCATGCAAGTCCTCTAAAACGTCCTCCGGTCCCTCGCCACGCTCTTTTCTCTCGATCATCTCAAGCATCTGCTTATCACTTACCACTAATACAACAACGTCGCTTTCTCTATATACTCGCATTTGAGCCGGCTCAACAGTTTCATCACCCCCATGCCGGCTTACTATGACGATGAACTGGCCTAATGCCTTGTTAGCATATTTTTGAACATCTTGTATGACTCTGGAA